>RFSL01000001.1 GCA_009923965.1 Flavobacteriia bacterium
ACGAGCTTATTTTGAATAAAATCTCGTACTTCCTTTTGCTCTACTTTATCCACAACCTCAGTGATAAAGGCTTGAGTAATGAGTGAACGTGCTGATTTTTCTGAAAGACCGCGCGCGCGCAAGTAAAATACAGCATCTTCATCTAATTGCCCAGTTGTTGAACCATGCGAACACTTTACATCATTTGCATAAATTTCTAATTCAGGTTTTGAATTAACGCTTGCATCATCACTTAAAAGCACATTGGCATTCGATTGAAAAGCTGAAATTTTTTGTGCATTGGGTCGAACGAAAACCTTTCCATTAAAAACGCCTGTTGCTTTTCCGCTTAGAATACCTTTGTATAATTCATTTGAATTGCAATGGGGTGCAATGTGATCTACGATAGTATGATTGTCGAGGTGCTGTAAATCTTTTAACAAGTATGCGCCATTCAAGTTTGTTTCACAGTTTTCCCCTTCAATAAGAAAAGAACTATTGTTGCGAACCCAAGCTCCTGAAATACTAAAAGTATTAAGCAGAACAGTAGAATTTCGCTTTTGAATACTATAATCTTCACACAGTAAAAATGAACTAGCATTTTCCATTTGTAATTTATCACAGGAAATACGCGCATTTTCCTCAACCAGATATTCTACAATCGGCAGGGAAAATAAGTGTTCTCCACTTGTTGTAAATTGCTGAATGAGCTTAAAAGAAGAGCCTTTTTTAACATGAATAAAAACACGAAAAGGCGCGAAACAATTTTCTCCATGTGTATGAAATAAAAGTTGAAATACTCCTTCTATTTGAGCATTTTCTTCCACTTCAATGAAAAGTCCTTCTTGCGAATAAAGTGTATTTAGTGCTAAAAAAATATTTTGCGTCAGATCTGCTTTTTTCCCAATTAAACTTAATTGTTGCTCGCTGCACTTTGAAAATGGCGTAATTGTTAAACCAGCGATTTCCTTTGAAAAAGAAGTGATATAGCCATTGGTTATGCGCACAATACCATTGTCTGTTAAGGGTGCGACAACTTGCTCATTCTCCCTTATTTTTTCTTGATGTAAGCGCAGTTGAGCCAATTTCGCTAGCCGTGTATATTTCCAAAATTCAGTTTTTGTCGTTGGAAAATCTAAGTGCAACAAGGTATTTTTTGCATCCGCTATGCTTGTCGGCGAGAAGGCCAGATTTGTTTCATTAAATTTTGATGCAAAGGCCTGTATCTTGGATATATTTTCCATTATTTCCATTTAGTCGGCGTTACTTGCTAGTTCCTCCTTAATCCAATCGTAACCTTTTTCTTCCAATTCTAAAGCCAATTCTTTTCCGCCAGACTTTACGATTTTTCCATCGTATAAAACATGAACAAAGTCAGGAATAATATAATCTAAGAGACGTTGGTAGTGAGTTATGATAATTGCAGCATTTTTTGGCGAGCGCAATTTGTTAACTCCGTTTGCCACAATTCTTAAAGCATCGATGTCTAAACCAGAATCTGTTTCGTCTAAAATCGCCAATTTTGGATTGAGCATCGCCATCTGAAAAATCTCATTTCTTTTTTTCTCGCCTCCAGAAAATCCTTCATTCACAGAACGACTTGCTAATTTACTATCCAATTCTACTAATGCCGATTTTTCTTTTACTAGCGCCAAAAAATCTTTTGCTGAAATTGGCTGTTCTCCTCTATATTCTCTGATTTCATTTAGAGCGCTTTTCAAGAAATTTACATTCGACACACCAGGAATTTCAATAGGATATTGAAAAGCTAAAAATAATCCCTGTCTAGCTCTATCTTCAGTAGAAAGTTCTAATAAATCTTTTCCATCGAACTCTACATTTCCTTCAGTAACTGTATAATCCTCTTTTCCAGCAAGGATGCTCGCCAAGGTGCTTTTTCCAGAGCCGTTCGGGCCCATTATAGCATGAATTTCTCCAGCTTTAACATTTAAGTTAAGACCTTTGAGGATTTTTTTCTCCTCAACTTCTGCATGTAAATTAACGATGTTTATCATCTACTTTTTATATTAAATTATCCGACACTTCCTTCTAAGCTAATCGCTAAAAGTTTCTGCGCCTCAACAGCAAATTCCATAGGAAGTTGGTTCAATACTTCTTTGCAATAGCCGTTTACAATTAAACTAATTGCTTTTTCTTCACTAAGTCCTCGCTGCTTGCAATAGAACAATTGATCTTCACCAATCTTTGAAGTTGTTGCTTCATGTTCAATTTTTGCTGAGGGATTTTTACATTCAATGTATGGAAAAGTATGCGCACCGCAGGTATCACCCATTAATAAAGAATCACATTGAGAAAAATTGCGTGCGTTTTTGGCATTTTTATGAATTTGTACTAATCCTCTGTATGAATTTTGAGATTTTCCAGCAGAAATCCCTTTTGAAATAATTGTGCTTTTTGTATTTTTTCCTAGGTGAATCATTTTTGTGCCTGTGTCAGCTTGCTGATAATTGTTTGTAACAGCCACTGAATAAAATTCCCCAATAGAATAATCTCCTTTGAGGATGCAAGAAGGATATTTCCATGTAACTGCAGAACCTGTTTCAACTTGCGTCCAAGAAATTTTAGATTTCCGTTCACAAATTCCTCTTTTCGTCACGAAATTATAAATCCCCCCCAATCCATTTTTATCTCCAGGATACCAATTTTGAACGGTAGAATATTTTATTTCTGCATTCTCAAGTGCAATAAGTTCCACAACTGCAGCATGCAATTGATTTTCATCACGCTGAGGTGCAGTGCAACCTTCCAAATAGGAAACATAGGCTCCTTCATCTGCAATTACTAAAGTTCTTTCAAATTGCCCCGTTCCTCCTTCATTTATTCTGAAATAAGTTGAAAGTTCCATAGGACAGCGAACACCTTTTGGGATATAGCAAAAAGAACCGTCTGTAAATACCGCGGAATTTAAGGCAGCATAAAAATTATCTGAAGTTGGAATAACAGTTCCCATGTATTTTTGAACCAATTCAGGGTGCTCTTTAACCGCTTCCGAAAAAGAACAAAAGATAATTCCAAGCTCACTTAATTTTGATTTGAAAGATGTAGCAACTGAAACAGAATCCATAACAAAATCTACGGCAACTCCTGTGAGTCGCATTTGCTCTTCCATAGAAATCCCCAATTTTTTCATTGTTGCTTTCATTTCTGGATCGACATCCTCCCAAGATTCATATTTCTTACTCTGTTTCGGAGCTGAGTAATATGCTATTTCATCAAATTTTGGCTTCTCGTAATGCACATGACCCCATTCTGGCTCAGTCATTGTCTGCCAAACAGCAAATGCTTTTAAGCGGTAGTCCAGCATCCAATTTGGCTCTTCTTTTTTTGATGAAATTAAGCGAATAATATCTTCATTTAAGCCAACAGAAATTTTATCGGATTCGATATTTGTGACAAATCCGTATTTATATTCTTGATTTTGTAAATCTTTTTCTAAATCGTTTTCTGTATAGTTGCTCATTATTTGCTTTTCTCTACTTTAAACTGAAAATGATTCTCCACAACCACAAGTCCTATCTGCATTTGGATTTTTAAAAATAAATCCTTTACCATTTAAACCACCTGAAAAATCAAGGATTGTTCCAATTAAATACAAAAAACTTTTTTTGTCAACTACCACTCGAATTCCGTTGTCTTCAAAGGATTTATCTTCTTCTTTTTCTTCATTGTCGAAGGTCAATTGATACATTAAACCTGAACAACCGCCACCTTCAACACCAACACGAATAAATAATCCATCTTTTCCTTCATCATCCATTAGACGAAGTGCTTGTTTTTTTGCAGCATCTGTTACAGTAATCATGTGCCTTGTTTATTTAGATTTATTATAAATAACAATGAATTGCATTGCAAAAATACCGCTTTTATGGTATTCTCACAAATAAATCTCATACTTGTCTAACAAATAAATGAAAATTTGGTTTTAATTTTATTTGTTTGTCCTATTTCTATAAAAAGTAAATCCAAGGAAATAGAATATGTTAGATAGAAAAAAATAAAACAAATTAAATTTTTATCTGTTAAAAGAGTATGAAACAGAGACTTTTATTTTTTTTAATACTGCTTTCTTCAATACTTCATTGCCAAACAAAGCAAGATAAATTTGCAGTTGCTTATTTTGGAAGCGGTTGTTTTTGGTGTGTTGAAGCAATCTTTGAAAGTGTTAAAGGAATCGAATATGCTGAGTCGGGGTATTCAGGCGGTAAAGTTAAAAATCCTAGTTATAATCAAATTTGTACTGGAACTACTGGTCATGCCGAGACAGTAAAAGTAGTGTATGATCCCAAACTGATTTCCTATGATGATTTATTAAGAGTATTCTTCAATTCTCACGATCCAACAACTTTAAATCAGCAAGGACCAGATAAAGGAACACAGTATCGCTCGGTTATTTTTTATACTTCAAATGAAGAAAAAGAGAAGGCAAAAGGGTATATTCAAAAATTGTTGACAGCTAAAAAATTTAAGTCCATCACAACAGAATGTGTTGCCTTGGAAAAATTTTATAAGGCAGAGGACTACCATCAAAACTTTGAAAGAGACAACCCCGATAATCCATATGTTATTTCTGTGAGTAAACCCAGACTCAACGCTTTTAAAAAGAAACACCTAAAAAAATAAAAATGAATAAAATTTTTCTAATTCTTGCAGTAATAATTGGTATTTTCTTTCTTTCACAATTAATTATGGCTTTTCAATCCGATAAAATCGAAACACCAAAATATACCGTTTTAAAAAAATACGATGAATTTGAAACTCGGCAATATGATACGATGATTATTGCCCAAACAATTCTTCCTTCTTCATCTTATGATGCTTCTTCAAGCATGGGATTTCGTCGTGTGGCATCTTATATTTTTGGTGGAAACGATAAAAATGAATCTATTTCAATGACTGCTCCAGTCTTTATGGAAATGGGAGACAATACAAAAATGGCATTTGTAATGCCAAAGAACTACAAATTAGAGGCGCTCCCAAAACCTAATTCAGGGGATGTGCAATTAATTGTAATTGAGCCAAAAAAATATGCAGTGATAAAATTTTCTGGTTATGCTTCTGACGAAAAAATTAAAGAGAAAAGTCAAGAACTTCAAAATTTAATTTCTCGTGAAAAATTAACTAAGGTTGGTACATTTCAGTATCTTGGGTACAATCCTCCATGGAAAGTTATTGGAAGAAAAAACGAGATTGCAGTGGAGATAAATTAATGTTTAAAGTCTTCTGTACCATTGACATATTGGTGTTGGGATTTGTCTAAATACTCCTCCAGTCTGAACAAAAGCAAAACCAAATTGAAAAGCATTCGTTTCAGTAAAATGATACCTCAAATTTGGTGTAAAAAACCCGAATTCCTTTGTAATAAATGAGTCAAAAATAAAACTTAATTTATTGCTTAATTTAATCATCCCAGCAATTGAATAAAGAGCTGTACCTTGACTTTCGAGGCCTTTCCATGAAGCTCCGTATCCATAACTAAAATTTATGTTATTTCTACCATTGCCGAATGTTAACGCCGCAAAAGGAAGCGCTAAACCTGATCGTAAATCATCCATAAAACTCCATGTAGTTGTTCCTAAAAGTCCGCCAATAGCATAATGAACATTTTTGCTAATTTTATTAGAATACTTAAACGACCCAACAACAGGGGTGGCAAACCAAGAAGTCATTATCCCAACTCCAAAGTGGTCACTAACACTAAATTGGATGTCAGGCCCAAATAAATTCCATTGAATATAGTTTTTCCCTTTTTCAATTGGCAAACCATTTGTTGTTAAAAAATATCGAGTACAATAATTATCCTTTCCAATATATTTTCCGTTTATGCTCATATCAGATTCATTAATATCACTGATAGTTTTAACAAAAAATTGCGGAATAATTTGTCGACGGCCATCTAAAGAAGATACTGTAAGTTCTCTTTCATTATTTTGGGTAACTTTTCCAATTATTTTTGTCCCATCATTTAAAGTGACACAAACCAACTTGGTAGAATCAGTAGGATATGTTTGAGAAAAACCAAAATTAAAAGAAAAAATAAATGAGCAGATTATAATTAATTGTTTCATATTGAATAATTAATGTTAGTATTCGTAAATTCAAAGTTAGTTATAGGTTACCAATTAAAATAAATTGATTTCACAAATCACTGCATCTTAGTTGCGAAAATCGCAAAATAAAAACCTAAGAAAAGCTTTTTAGGGCTTATTTAAGTACTTTTAACGCAGTCGTTAATTCAATATCAAGGGGATTTATAGTCCTGTAAAAACCTTCTTCAGTCCAAATTTGGCGCGCAATTTCAGCTTTTAATAGTTTGGCAATATTTTTTTTGCTGTGTTGGTATTCTTTAGCATTAAATACAACTTTAAATTGCTTTACGGCAAAGTCTGTGAATTCTTTAGATAGTTTTTCATCAACAATAAATTGCTCATTAAAACTTTTTGCATCTTTCCATGAGTTTCTCTTAGCGCTTACATAATCAAATGAAAAAGCAGTAAATGCTCCACTGAACTGAAGAGAGGTTAAATAAAAGCTGGTTCCAGAAGAATCAAAAGGCACAAAAACATCTGGTTGAATTCCACCTCCTCCATAAACAAAACGACCTTTTAGTGTTTTAAATTTCAATGAATCTGCAAGCAAACGTTTATCTTGAACATACAGCTCATTATTAGTAAAGCGCTCTTCATCAGCCATGTAATCCTCGTATTTACCATTATAAGGCCTTTGAATACAACGTCCAGAAGGAGTATAATAACGTGCAATAGTTATGCGCAAGTTACTCCCATCTCGCAATAAACGATCTTCCTGTACCAATCCTTTTCCAAAAGATCTTCTCCCAACAATAATAGCTCGGTCGTTATCTTGTAAGGCACCAGCTAATATTTCACTTGCAGAAGCGGAATATGCGTTAATTAGCACAACTGTTTTTGTGTTTTCTAATAAACCCCCTGAATTCGATTTATATATTTGCTCTCCGCTTTTTCTACCTTTTGTTTTCAGCATAATAAGTCCCCCCTTTAAAAATTCATCGGCAATATCTGTAGCTGCTGTTAAAACTCCACCACCATTATTTCTTAAGTCAAGCACTAATTTTGTCATTCCCATTTCTTTCAATCGAGAAGCAGCAATATTAAAGTCTCGAGCGGTAGGAACAGAAAATTGATCAATTAAAATATAACCTGTCGTTGCGTTGAGCATGTAAGCACAAGTAATGGTTTCCAATGGAATTGCTCCCCTTTGAAGTGAAAAAAATTTATACTTTTTCCCTCTGAGGACTTTAAATTTAACCTTTGTTCCCGCGAGCCCTTTTAGTTTTTGCATTACTTTTTCATTGGTTATTTTTTTGCCAACAACAGATTTACCCTCAATTTCAATGATTTTATCCCCGGCTTTTACGCCTGCCATTTCTGAGGGTGATCTGCCAATAATATTTGTAATACAAATTGTATCTCGCAATAAGAGAAAACGCACTCCAATGCCTCCAAATTCCCCCTCAATGGATTCATTAACTGCTGCCATATCTTTTGACGCAATGTAGTTGCTATGTGGATCAAGTTTATGGAGCATTTCAGAAATTGTCTCTTCAAAAACCCTGTCTTTATCGACTTTATCAACGTAACGATTTTCGAGTAAATCCAAAATATCTTCTAGCTTTTGGACATCGGCAGCCTTCTCTGTATTATTTGAAAAACCATTGCTAAGTAGACCCCCAAAATAAAGACCAAGGGCTAAAAAAAGTGATAAAAGAAGGGGTAAGGTATAATTTGATTTTGGGGCTTCAGACATTGGATATATTTTCTATATGATCTATTTTAATTCCGGCATCCGTTAAAAAATCTATGCCAGAAATATCTTTGTATTTTTCCTTAAACACGACTCTTGTAATTCCAGATTGTAGAATTAATTTACTGCATTCCTTGCAGGGAGAGTGTGTTAAATAGAGCGTCGCATCTTTGCAATTATTTGTCGACTTCGCTACTTTTAAAATTGCATTTGCTTCAGCATGTAAAACATACCAATGTGTTTCGCCGGATTCATTTTCGCAGGTATTATCAAAGCCAGCTGGAGTGCCGTTGTATCCGTCAGAAATAATAATTGCATCTTTTACAATAATTGCCCCTACTTTTTTTCGTACACATTGGGATAATTCCGCCCAACTTTCAGCTAATCTCAAATAGGCGCGATCGTATCTTGCTTGCTTACTTTGTTCTTTCATAAGTTACAAAAGTAAAGATTTGCTTTCATTCAAACGAAAAAGATTTTCAGCAATCGCATCTGCAAAAAGCAAGCCTTTTTTAGTTAACAAAAAAACAGTTGATGTCTCCAAAATCTCCCCTCCCAAAATATAATTATTAATGCATTTTTCCTCTTCTTCAGAAAAACCACCAAGCAAACTTATTTTTTCTTTAGAAACGCCCCATTTTGTTCTTAATCCTATTAAAAAAAGTTCGTTCCATTGGTCTTCTTTGCTAAGTATTTCCTCTTCGTACCACGAATCATTTAAACTAACATTTTTATAATATTTTGTATTATTAGAAATATTCCATCTTCGGTGTGTTCCGTCAAATGAATGAGCGGATGGACCAATGCCAAGAAAAGGAACTCCTTTCCAATAATTTGAATTGTGGTTTGAATACTGTTCATCTCTTGCGAAATTTGAAATTTCATATTGCTCATATCCATTTATCGCTAAGAATTCGATCATCTCCTCAAATTGTGTACTTTGAACTTCATCATTTGCAGGAAGTATTTTTTTCTTTTTTACCTCTTGAAACAAGGCTGTTTTTGGTTCAATGGTAAGGCAGTAGGCAGAAATATGCGTAACATTTAGCGCAAGAACTGATTGTAAATGCTCCTTCCATTCCTTCGAACTTAAATTTGGAAGTCCATACATTATATCAACACTAATATTCTTAAATCCATATGATTGCGCAAGTTTAACAGACTTTATCCCCTCGTCTACATTGTGAGAACGATTCATCCAAGTCAAATCACTTTCTTTAAACGATTGTAATCCAATTGATAAACGATTTATTCCTTGTTCTTTCCAAAGAATTAAATTCTCTACTGAAATATCTTCAGGATTTGCCTCTAGCGTTATTTCGATACTCTGCCCAAGAATAAAGTTGTCTTTGACTGTGTTAATAATAAGCTCTATCTCAGATTTTAAAAGCAGACTTGGAGTTCCGCCGCCAAAATAAATTGTTTTAATCTTTTCAGAAATTTCATTCTTCCTAAGAATTAGTTCTTGAGATATGGCTTTTATTACCGCTTCTCTATAAACCTCAAAAGAGGTGGAAAAATGAAAATCGCAATAAGAACAGCGCTGTTTACAAAAAGGAATGTGTATGTATATTCCAGCCATTCCCTACTTGAAAATTATTGTTTAATAAAGCGCTTCAAAGCAGTTCTTCCGTTTGTTAAATCGACTTTTAACCAATAGGTGCCAATCGCTAGAGAAGAAATTTCTAATTCATGGGACTCAAATAATGCAGGTTCGCTGTAAATTAATTTTCCATAAATATCAACAATGCTAATTTGGTTTGCAGAAGAAGGTAAATTAATAAACAGCAAATCATTTGCTGGATTTGGAAAAACATTCAACTCTTGATTTTCACTTTCTACTATTCCTATAGTGCTATCATTTTTAACAATTATTCCAAGTTCTGATCCAAATGCAGGGGCAGTAAGCGTATAAAAAATTGTATTATTGTGATTTGCCAAAGACAAGCTTCCATTTGCTTGGAAACCAGTTAAGCCATCTCCATAATAATCATAGATTTTAAAAGTATAGCAGTCTGAAACAGAAATAGGAACATCCCAATTGTAAGTTGTATTATCTAAAAGAGGACTTGTAGGATCAGTTGGCCCAGGAGTAATACCTGTACCATAAGTCCCTGCAAAACTTTCATTTCCTTGAAACCAAACTACCGTGCCATTGCTTGAAATTAACTCCATGTATGTTTCTGAAGAATAATTATCCGTTAGCAGTGTAACTTTGAGCAAATTTGAAGTTTGATTTTCAGTTGAAACAACAAATTGTAAGCTAGTCGAATTATTTGCTGCTAATTCATCAATTCCATTGTTTACCTGAGAAACACTAGCTGAAAAAGTATGATTTCCCGGCAATAATTGTACAGAAGGCAGGTTTATTACTTGTGTTTGAAATTGAGCTAAACTTCCATTCCAATTATAACTTTGCGCTGCCCCACCATCAATTGAATAGCTTACAATAGCTGAAATTAATGTTTGACTGCCACCATTAGAAATAGTGACATTTGGAATATAATTAGAACCACAAAGAGAAGTTTGTATGAAAGTAGAATTACTTAATCCAGCATCAAGCGTTATTGTTGGGGCATTTGATGGGTCATAGCCATCTATGAAACTTGCATTAGTGTTATTTGGGTCTAACCAATATTTTAATTGTCCACTAGTAGTGCTTCCGGCAGGATTCCAAGAGACACTTACTTTCCCGTATTCATCTGATAACACTGATGCGCCACATGCTGAAGCACCTCCATGTAATTGGCCAATTATTCTATGATTTCCATTATATAAAGGAGACCCTGAAGACCCGGGCTCAGTTACGCCAAGATCCCAAGTCTGAATTCCCCAATGACTATTTGCAGGATTTCCGCCAAAAGTTGTAGAAATTAAGGGATCGTTTTCTACAGCAATTTTTTTAATATCCCCTGAAGGATGATGAATACAAACTGCTGATGGAGAAATTGTTTCAGTATTATCCCAACCAGAAAAGTAAGGAGTGTAAGCTGCTGGAACAGTACCATTTACTAAGCCTCCTGTGATTTCTACCAAACAAAAATCGGATGGTGTTCCTTGTGCTCTTAAAACAGCGCCAGATAATGATTGAAATGTGGGAGAAGTTGACGGATTTAAACAAGAAGTAGATTCCCATTGAAATCGAAAAATCCAAGTGGCAGGATTACTATAGCAATGATTAGCCGTTAAAACATAAGGTTTCCCGTCGTTTAAAGTATTATTTATTAAGGCCCCAGTACAAAAACCGTTACTCCCTGAAACAAGCATAACAACGCTATTTCGTTGTTGTGTCCAAGCAGCTCCTTCGGGGCAATTAACATTAACATTACAGGCTCCAGAGCCACCAAAAGCTCTAAGTAAAAATTCATTTGGTGTTCGATAGCCATGCGTAACCGTACAAATATTTACATTTCCAATAGAAGACTCTTTAGGCACAAAATATTCAACAATTGTCATTTCTCCGGGCACTAATTCTGTTCCCAGTTCACCATTATATAGATGAGATGCTGTAAATTTTCCAAGAATAAAATCTTTGCTTGGATTATAGACATACAATTCATTTCCTGTAGGAATAGTAGTTTGAGAAAAAGTTAAATTAACCGTTAATGCATTTTTACAAACAACAACAAGTTGCCAAATTCTATCTCCATTTGGTAAATTAATCCAAGTTCCAGAATTTGAGATGTTGATATTCGTATTATTATTAAATCCAAAGCGCCAAGGAGCGGTTCCCGAATTGTCAGTTAGGGAATCTTCAATCTTTAAGGCAGCTATATTCGGTTCATCAAAAACACGCTTATCGATTTTATTATAATCTAGCACTTGTTTGTAGGTTTTAGGGATTCCTCCATCGCCTTGCTGAGAAAAGATCACTAAGCTTAAAAGTAAAAAAAACGATAGTAAAAAAGACTTTGTCATTGTATTACTTTAATTTTTATTTTGAGACTCTTTTAATACTACAACCCTTTGCTGCTGTAAAATTTGGTTTAACCTTTTTTCCATTTAATACTGATTGAATGGCCATGCTTAAATACTGCTCATCTTTCTTACGTTTATTGTCCCAGATATTATCAATAGATCCAGCATAAATCAACTTATTATTTTTATCAAAGAAAAAAACATGCGGAGTTGTCTTTGCCTCCATTGCATTTGCCAATTCTGAATTCTCATCCATTAAATAAGGCATTTGATAAGACATCTTTTTTGCATGGGATTTCATTTCCTCAAAAGAATCTACTCCGGCTCTTTTTCCCTCGTTAGAATTTACTAAAACGAAACCAATATTTGCTTTTAAGGCCATATTATATAATGGATTATATTGATTTTCCCAACCTGGAAAATCTTCTGTTCCTACAACAAATGGACAAGTGTTACAACTAAAGATAACTATCAATCCATTTTCTTTTTTAATGTCAGTTAAGGACATTGAGGATTCCTGCGTACAAGGAAAGACTTTATCCATTAAGGGGGCTGATGATTTTAATTTAATTTGTGAACTAGCAAACTGAGCGAGTAATATTAAGATTGAAAGAAGAAATGATTTCATTGTTAGAAAATTTAGTTGTAAGTCAAAATTAGTTGTTTTTATTGAAAATTTCTAGTATTTTTTGATTTATTGAGAACTTTTTTACCAACTAAATAAAGCAATTGAATCAGATTAATGTTCTGCGAATTTGATATATTTGCTTTTAAAAATCAATTTTTTAACGGTTTTGAGCACTAGCTGAGTTTTATTATTAATTAAACTGTATGCAACTTCCTTTCCATTTAATTAGTCTATAATTACGAGTCATGGATGATACTTCATTGGTAACCGAATGTTTGAAAGGAAATTCCAGAGCTCAAAAAGCGTTGTTTGACAAATTTGCTCCTAAGATGCTCTCAGTTTGTTTGAGGTACATGAAAAATATCGAAAAAGCAGAAGATGCTCTTCAAGACGGATTTATTAAGGTTTTTGTTAATCTTTTAAATTATAACAATAGTGGAGTTTTAGAGGGATGGATTAGAAGAATAATAGTAAATACCTGCTTAGATGAATTAAAAAAAAATAAAAAACTACTTCTAAATGTTAGCGTTGAGGAAGTAGAATATAAATTAGAAAGCAATGATTTTGTTCAAGAACAAATGATGGCAGATGATTTAATGAAGTTAATACAAGATATGCCCGCAGGATATAGAGTTATTTTTAACATGTTTGCGATTGAAGGATATGCGCACCAAGAGATTGCTACTCAGCTGGGAATTTCAGAAAGCACATCAAAATCACAATATTTGAGAGCTAGAGCATATTTAAAAAACAGAATAGATAAAAGATAATGATAGAAAAAGATTACATAAAAGAGTTATTTCAGGATAAACTTACTTCTCACGAAGTTCCTGTTCGAGCTGATCTATGGACTTCTGTTTCATCTTCTATTGGAGGAAGTTCAGTAGCAGCTTCATCTATGTCTATTGCAACAAAAATAATTATTGCGGCAAGTGTTTCTGCAGTCGCACTTGTTACTTTTTATTTAGTAAACGATAAAAATCCGGACCCAAAACCTATTAAAAAAGAGAACCCGCAAGAGCAAAGAATTAGTACTGTTGATTCGCTTAAAATAGAAAAAGAAGAAGAAAAACTCCTTCCAGAACAACTAGAGCAGCGTGTTGACTGCGCGTATGATTTTTCAACACCTGAAAATGAGTCTGATTTAAATTCGGAATTTCAACAAAGCAACAAAATTGATATAAATAAAGAAATTGTTACAGAGAAAGGTCCACAAAAAATAGAGCAACAAGACCCTATTATTCGAAATAACACCACTTCAACAAGCGAAATAGTAGCTAAACCCGAGATCAAAACAAAAGAGCTAGAATCAACTGTTCTTTTACCAAATATTTTCACGCCAAATGGCGATGGTAAAAATGATTTCTTAAGCATCAAAATTGGTGAAGTGACAGAATTCTCTGTTGTAATTTTAAATCAAGCAAATAAAGTAATCTTCACCTCCAATGATCCAAATTTTTCATGGGATGGACTCGCAACAAATGGTGAGCTTTCTCCAGCAGGGACTTATGTTTATTATATCAGTGCTAAAGATTTAAATGGCAAACTGCTAACAAAATATAGCAGCTTAACTATAAGTTATTAAACTAACTTATTCTTTTCCCATATTTGTATTTAAGAAAGGCATCAGGGTTACTTACTTTAGACTTTATTATTTTATCTTTCAAAAATAGTTTTTCAAGAATGATTTCGTCTCCAAACACCATCTTATTTTTAGTAAATCCTTTTGCTGGAAAAGGTAAAGCTATGTTAATAGCAAAAAAAACTATTGACATAATACGGCAAAACGGCTATGAAACCGAATTGTTTGAAGGAAAAAATAAAGAGGATTTTTTAAATTTCACGACTATTTATGAAATAAATAAAATTCAGAAAATTGCCGTTTTTGGAGGCGATGGTACAATGCACGATATAGTTAATGCGCTTATGCTAAAGTCAGAATGGCTTTCTAAACCACTTATGCTTTTCCCTTGTGGTACTGGTAACGCATTTTGTCACGATCTCGATTGTTTAAGTGTTGAAAAAGCGACACAACGCTTACTAAATGGGAAAGAAATGCTGGTTGATTTAGCTGAAATTAAAATGAGGGAAAATAGCATGTGGGCTTTTAACATTGTTGGTTGTGGACTTGTATCTCACATTAATACTTTAGCTGAAAAAATGCGTTATTTTGGGCCTGCAAGGTATAATATTGCAACGATTATGAAAATAATTTCACCCCCAGTATTAAAAGCTAAAATTTCTTTCAATGGAGAAATTTTTGCTAAAGATTATTGTTTTCTTTTAGCTTGTAACACCAGATTTACAGGAAAAGGAATGAAGATGGCACCTTTAGCAAAATTAAATGATGGACTAATTGATTTTTTAATTGTAGAAAAGACAACTCGATTGAAGCTATTAATGCTTTTCCCTAAAATATTTAGTGGAAAACATTTAAATAGTCCTTATTTGAGATATGTTCAAACAAATCACATAAAAATCGAAACTCAATATCCCGAAATAGTTAATATAGATGGCGAAATAAAGGGAAATACCTCTCTTGAAATAATAGTACACAAACAAAAACTAAAAGTAATTTGCTAGTTCAAAGCACTTGAAAAATCTATTAATACCGACGATGACACATAATGTCATATTAAAATCAAAAGAATATCATGTCGTCATAATACCAATAAGAATTTTGTATGCGATATATTGTATGGTAATTGGTACAACAAACTAATGGAAGAATCATCAAATTGGTAAAAACAGACGATGCTGGGCCTACTTTTCAAGGGAAGAAATTGAAAAACTAGAAAGTAAATGTTCATTACGATTACAAAATAGCGATGTCAGACAAATACGGAAAACCGAAAGTAAGAGGGTTTAAGAGTGCCGTTTATATTGAAAATTTGACTAACTATTTTACTCTTCGATTAATTGCTTTATTCTTAGTTTATTTTCAGGCAAATAATTAAGCGCAATATCCCAAATAATATCATAATCAACGCCGAAATATTCATGTGAAACTTTATTTCTCAATAAATACATTTCGCTCCAAGGCAAATCCGAATGAATAGTTTTAAAGTCTTCCGGTAAATTTTTAGCTGCTTCTCCAATGATTTCAAAATTTCGAATAACAGCATCAACTGTTTTGTAATCTTGTTTGAACTTAATAAAAGTGTACCCTTCAATATATTCAGCAATACGATCCATTACAAGATGTATATCTTCTAAATACATTTTGAATGAACGATTTTCTTTTTTCATTAAACAAAACTAACCTGTTTTAAAATCTGACTTTTAAGTTGTTCTTTTAGTGCGTTTTGTGTCACTAAATCTATTTTCTTTTTAAAAACAGATTCAAGAAAAAATTCAAGTGAAAAAAATTTCCAACCAATAGGGTGATCCAAAACAACTAAAATATCAATATCACTTTCTTCCGTATTTGAAGAATCAGCATACGAACCAAATAAACCTATTTCTAAAACAGCATACTCTTCTCTAAGCATAGGTTTTAGCTCAATTAATTTTGCTAATATGTCAGCTTTTGAAATCATTCTACAAATATAGTGATTCTTCAAGAAAAAATTCTTCCTAATCAGCATCGGATAGAAATACCTCTCTTGAAATAATAGTACACAAACAAAAACTAAAAGTAATTTGCTAGTTCAAAGCTTTCAATTGAATTAATTGATTTTTTTATATCTTTGAGCACGGCAGGGTTTTTGATTTTACTTTTCCTAAAATTTCCTAAAATGAAAATATATCTTTCTTTTCTAATCATTTTTCTTTCTTTTTCTAATTATTTTGCGCAAAATGAGATAGAAAACAATGAGGCGATTACTAAAAAACTTCCGAGCGTAAAATTAAAAGATTACAAAGGGAAAGTTGTCAATACAGCTGAATTAGGGCTTAAAGGGCCTATTGTTTTTAGTTTTTGGGCGACTTGGTGCGCTCCTTGCAAAAAAGAATTAAATGCGATTAATGATCTTTACAGTGATTGGCAAGCAGAAACTGGCGTTACATTAGTGGCGGTATCAATTGATGATGAAAAAACCAAAAGTCAAGTGGCTATTTATGTAGACGGAAAAGCATGGGAGTACATTGTTTTACTTGATCCAAATGGAGATTTTAAAAGAGCAATGGGCGTTAACAATGTCCCTCATACCTTTTTAGTTGATACAGATGGAACAATTGTTTATTCACACAACAATTATGCTCCTGGAGATGAAGAAAAATTATATGAAGAAATAAAGAAACTTAGCTTGAAATAAAGTTTAACAATGAAATATTTTTTCTTCACCATATTCTTTTCCCCGGTTATTTTATTTAGTCAAGCAAATATCACCGGAAATATAGAAAGCACCTTTCAATTTCTAAATAATGATAGCATAATTGGAGCAACACAGCCTGACCAAAAAGGACTTATTAATTCATACATGAATGTTTTTTACACGCAGGGAAAGTTTAAAGCAGGTCTGCGTGTTGAATCTTACTTACCTCGAATTCAAGGATATCCAAATCGTTTTGATGGGACAGGCATTGGCATGCGTTATGTTGGATATGCAAATGATTTAGTGGATGTAACCCTTGGAACTTTTTACGAGCAATTTGGAAGCGGATTGGCGTTAAGAGCTTATGAAGATCGCGCTTTGGGGTATGATAATTTATTAGATGGAATGAGGCTTATTGTACGACCAAAAAGAGGAGTTGTTTTGAAAGGAGTATATGGTTACCAACGCTTATCTTTTCAGCAAGGCAAATTAATTTATGGAGAAGGAATTGTGCGTGGTGTTGATGGAGAAATTAACTTAAACGAAGCTGTAAAAAAATTAGAGGATTTTCCTTTGACAATGGTTTTTGGAACTTCTTTCGTTAGTAAATATCAAGTAGATAATGACCCTGATCTCATTCTACCAAAAAATGTAGGTGCATATGGAGCTCGTGCTAAATTTCGGTATAAAAACGTAACCTTAGACGGGGAATATATCATCAAGGAACAAGACCCTTCGAATGATAATTCTAAAATTTACAATTACGGTCATGCCTCTGTGATTAATTTAAGTTATACAAAAAAAGGACTTGGAATATTGTTGTCTGGTAAATCCGTTGATAATATGAGTTATCGGTCAGACCGATCCAAAGATTTACAAGATGTTCTGATTAATTATTTACCATCCTTAAATAAAACCCATACGTATAATCTTGTTTCAACTTTATATCCTTATGCCACTCAGCTCTTAGGCGAAGTAGCTTTTCAAGGAGACATCCTTTATACATTTAAAAAAGGGACGAAAATTGGCGGAAAATATGGCACATCTATCAATTTTAATGTTTCTACGACATATCAACCTATAAAACACACCTCAGGAATTAATCCATTGGATTCTTCAGGAGTTACCTATACCTCAAGACCATTTGACAAAAGCGACAGCTTATATTGGAGAGATATAAATGTAAACGTGACAAAAAAAATCAATAAAAATCTGAGTTTCATTTTTTCATACTTTAACATTACAATCAATAATGATGTTGCCAAGATATCAAATGATTCAAAAGGAATTATTTCATCTCATGTTGGCGTCATCGAGACAGCATATAGAATCAATAAAACAAATTCTATTCGAACTGAGCTTCAAGGAATGTTTGTCGAAAAAGAAAATGGTCTTATTAAAGACAAGGGGAATTGGGCTACAATATTGGTCGAATACAGTATTTCGCCGAGTTATTTTTTCAGTTTTATGGATCAATACAATTATGGAAATCCCCTTGAATCAAAACGCACTCATTATCCAATAATAACTTGCGGATATATTAAAGATGCAACACGATTTACAGTTTCTTATGGCCGGCAAAGGGCAGGTTTATTTTGTGTTGGTGGAGTCTGCCGATTTGTTCCCGCTAATAATGGCTTAACCTTTAGTTTCACTCAAAGTTTTTAACTATGAAAAGTTTGTTTTTTAGTTGTTTAATTCTTTATACACTTATTTTTTGTGGTTGTGACAGAGTTTCAAATCCGTATCCTGAAGTTGAAGTTTTAGATATAGATACGACACTTTATCCTGGAAACTGGAGTTACTATCTTACAAATGAATGGCCACAATTTACACCAAATACTAATATAAATAGATCAGTTCTCATAGAAGATTATACAGGTCATAAATGCATCTATTGCCCAGCAGCAGCAGATCTTGCTCATTCTTTACATTTAGCAAATCCTACCCGTGTTTTTACAACTTCGATTCATGCAGGACCCACAGGCCTTGGCGATTTTCAGCAAATAGATCCACCAAATTACCCATTAGATTTCACAAATCCTGAAGGCTTGGAGATTGGCACTTATTTCGGTTCGAATGATGGTGGATTTCCAGGAAATCCAAGAGGCACAATAAATCGCGTTAATACTGGCACAATTTTTCAAAGCCCAAATTCGTGGACCAGCATACTAAATACAATGCTAAGCGAAAATAACTTACGCATTAATATGCAGTCTCACTTAAATTATTACGCTGAGACAAAAGGTGCTTTCTTGCATGTTGAGGTTGAAAAATTAGATCCATCCTTGACAAATGAATTAGGAATCGTTGCACACATAATTGAAGATTCATTGGTGGGAGATCAAAAAATGAGTGATAATTCACACAACGAGAATTATATCCATAGAGATATTCATAGGGGAAATCTTAATAATCAAGCGTTTGGAAGAATTCTTAAAAATACCGATTTAATAGATGGTAAATACTATGTGAATTATAGTTTTGTTGTTCCAAATCAATTAGATGGAAATTATAATGCTTCAAATATGCATATTTTAATCTATGTCTACGATCGCTCAACTTGGGAAATATATCAGGTAATCAAGCAAAAGATTGTAAATTAATCCTAAAGTTCAAGGGAAAAATATACAAAATACCTTATCTTTGAGTGTATTGAGCAAACAAGATGGCATTAAAACAATTTCTCACACAAAAACTCGAACAGCGCCTATCGCCACAGCAAATTCAGTTAATGAAATTGTTGCAAGTTCCAACAATGGAATTAGACCAGCGAATTAAACAAGAGATTGAGGAAAATCCAGCATTAGAGGAGGGATCAGATGAACTTGAAGATGAGTTTGACAATCAAGATGATACAGAAGAAAATGATACAGACGATGAATTCGATCTTTCGGACTACATAGACGATGATATTGCTGACTATAAAACATATGCAAATAATCAATCTAAGGATGATGAAGAACGAGTTATACCTCTTTCTGGGGAACAAAGTTTTCAAGAAAAACTAAGCGAACAATTACATTTATTAGATTTAAACGAAACTGAATTTATAATTGCAGATATTTTAATCGGTAATTTGGACGAATCTGGCTATTTAAATCGTGACTTAGAAGCACTTGTTGATGACCTCGCATTTTCCATGAATGTAATTACCTCAGAACAAGAAGTAAAAAGTATTTTAGTGCTAATTCAAACTTTTGATCCGGCAGGAGTTGGCGCCCGAAGTTTACAAGAGTGCTTATTATTACAAATAAATCGTAAGCAAGACGGGGACATTTCACGTTTTACAGCAAAAAAAATACTAGAAGATTTCTTCGAAGAATTCACAAAAAAACATTACGATAAAATAGCACTTAAACTTGAAATTGAAGACAAGGATTTAAAAGATGCTATTGATGAAATTTTAAGATTAAATCCCAAGCCAGGAGGTTCTTTACGTGAATCCGCAAAAAATCAATTGCAAATAACACCCGATTTTGTAATTAACGAAACTGAAGGCAGGCTAGAATTATCATTGAATAGTCGAAATGCACCATCCTTGAAAGTTAGTCGTGAATATGAATCCATGCTCCGTTCTTATTCTGAGGGAGCGAAGACTACAAAATCTGACAAAGAAGCTGTTTCTTTTGTCCGTCAAAAATTAGATGGTGCAAAATGGTTCATTGATGCAATTAAACAAAGACAGCAAACGTTATTGTTAACAATGAATGCAATTATGCACTACCAATTTGCTTATTTTTTGTCTGGAGACGAAGCCAAACTGCGACCAATGATTTTAAAGGACATTGCAGATATTGTAAACTTAGATATTTCGACCATTTCACGCGTATCAAATAGCAAGTACGTGCAAACAAATTTTGGCATTTATCCTTTAAAATATTTTTTCTCAGAATCGCTCTCTACCGATAGCGGGGAAGAAGTATCTACAAGAGAAGTTAAAAAGATTTTATCAGAAGCAATTAATTCTGAAAGTAAAAAAATACCATTGACAGATGAAAAATTAATGGACTTATTAAATGAAAAAGGCTACAATATTGCTCGGCGAACAGTTGCAAAATACCGAGAGCAATTAAATTTCCCCGTTGCACGCATGCGAAAAGAATTGTAATGAAAAGTAAACTAGCACATATTTTCTCTTGGCTTTTTTTGCCATTGCTAATGCCTTTTTATGGCTTATATCTTACCCTATATATTCCCAGTAAAGGAGTATCACTTTCTAGCCTAAACATGTATCAACTACCCGAAGAGCTTAAAGGTCAATTATTAACCATCTTTTTCCTTTTTAGCGCACTTGCCCCAGGAATATCATTCTATCTGTTACACAAAAGAAAAATAATATCAACAATAGACATTGAAGATTCAAAAGAGCGAAATTTTCCTTTATTAATTATGTTTGCTTATTGCATGGTGCTTTTCAGCTTGTTTATTTTTAAGGCGCCAAATAATATTCTTCCAAAATACTTCTATTCCCTTCCTTTATCGGGAGCAATTGTAACTGTAGTATTTATGCTAATTAATCGCTGGATAAAAATATCATTGCATGCAGGCGGAGCAGGGATTCTAGTTGGTTACCTTTCTATTTTTATGTTTGAAACAATAGGGTTTCCTATTTTCTTTTTCATAATTGCTATAATTGCATCTGGCCTTACCCTTTCAGCACGTCTTTTTCTTCAAAGACATACACCACTTGAAGTTTATAGTGGCTGGTCGCTTGCTTTAATTATTACCTTTATTTGTTGCTCAAGTTACCCGATTATTTAACCCTATAATTATTATACTATGCGTTTCTTTTTCATACTATTCATAATAAGTTTTTTTTGGTCTTGCTCAGACATTGAAAAAGATAGGCAGGTAAAAAAAATTATTGAATTAACTAGTTCAGTTACCAAATTAAAAAAAGAATTAATTAAAAATAAAATTAGTAATATCTCCGATAAAAAGATTGCAATTTATACTGTAATAAAAAGAATAAAATCATATTATTTCATAGACACAATAGATATTCAATTTGCAAAAAAAATGGATGCATATAAACAAATACGAAATTCTTTGAAGTATTTAGGCGGAGATTATGAAAAAATAAGAACATCCTTAGAGGAAGAAAAAATGTGTTTGTCGAGACTTAAATCCGATGTTGTAAATGGCTTTGGACAGCGCGAAAAGTATTTTGATAACATACGCTTTGAGAAAAATAAGATTCAGCAAATTAAAAGTTTACTAAATGAGTACAATACTAGTAAGGCAAAATTTACATCAGCCTTTGACAGTTTACATCCTGCACTGAATGACTATTCAATTCGTTTAGAAGAAAAATTTAAAGAGAAATACCAATGAAAAACCTAATAATTTTCACTTTCTTGTTTCGTTTTTTCTTGTGCGCAGCTCAATCAGAAACAGATATTCAGTTGGCGCAGCACTATTTTACATCTGGCGAATTTGATAAAGCAACTTCATACTATGAAAAACTATATACTTCTCAAAGCACAAAAGTTTATTTTACAAGGTACTTGGAATGTTTGATGCAAATCAAAGATTATAAAACCGCTGAAAAGACCATAAAAAAGCACATTTCTCAGAATAAGAATGACAAGGAAATTCAAGTGATTTTAGGTCAATTCTATGAAGACATTGATGAGCCACAGAAATCAATAAAAGTATATGAAGACCTGCTTTCATCTTTTTCAAATGATCCTGGAGAAATAATTAATTTATATCAGTTATTTATAGGAAAAGGGAAATTTGACATAGCAAAAAAAGTATTGGATAAAGGAAAAAAAATTGCATCGTATTATCCCTTCAATTTTCAATATGCAGATTTATATTCTCTTACTGGCAACAATCGTTTAATGCTTGAGGAATATATTGATTATTTGCTGATACAACCAACGATGGCTGAAACTATTCAAAATGCAATTTCTTCTCGAGTTGATTTAAGTCAAAGTGACGGAAAAGATTATCTGATTTTAAAAGAAATTTTACTTCAAAAAATACAAGTGGATAACTCAAATTTTATTTATGCTGAAATGCTAATTTGGCTCTTCGTTCAAAATAAAAACTTCTCTGCAGCATTTACTCAAGTTGTTGCTTTAGACAAAAGAATTCAAGGCGATGGTTTAAGGGTTTTGGATTTAGGTACTATTTGTTTGGAAAATAAATCCTACGCCATAGCAAGAAATTGTTTTAATTATGTTATTGCACTAGGTATTGATAATCAATATTATATTGAGAGTCAAAAGCTTTTACTCAATTCAAGATTTATAGAACTAACAACAAATCGAGCATATAATCAAAGTGAAATTGACGCAACTTTAGCAGATTATAATGTTGCGTTAACACGTTTAGGAAAAACAAAATTTACAATTGGTATTTTAAATGAACAAGCACATATTTTAGCATTTTATGCAGATCGAGCCTCAGAGGCAATAATAATTTTGCAAGATGCTATCTTAATTCAAAGTTTGACAGATATACAAAGAGCACAATTGAAAATGCAATTAGCAGATATTGAAGTTTTGAAAGGAGATATTTGGGAGGCCTCACTTTTGTATATGCAAATTGATAAGGATTTCAAGTTTGAAGCTATTGGAGATGAAGCAAAGTATAAAAATGCCCGAATTTTTTACTTTGATGGTGAATTTGATTTCGCTCAGAGTCAATTAAATATTTTGAAAGAATCAACCTCTAAAATTATTGCAAATGATGCCATGCACTTATCAGTTTCAATTACAGAAAATTTCGGGTTAGATAGTAATTATACAGCGATGTCTTGGTTCTCTTCAGCAGAATTGCTTATTGAACAACACAAATATTTGGAGGCGTACACACTTTTTGACAGTATTCAGTATAATTTTCCTTTTCATGCATTGGCAGATGACATTCTTTTTAGAAAAGCAAAAGCTATGGAAATGCAAGGAAAGTGGCCTGAATCTTGCTTGCTTTATGAAGATATTCTTAAATTCCACCCTAAAGATATTTTTGCTGATGACGCCCTTTTTAGATTAGGTGATATCTACGAGCAAATTCTTTTAGATAAAGATAAAGCATTAGAGTACTATAAAAAATTAGCCATTGATTATAAAGGGAGCTTCTACGGTGCGGAATCCATAAAGCGAATTAGAATCTTACGTGGCGATAAAAATGTAGAAGAAGATATCTACTAAGGCATTTCTCTTGTAAATGCAGGAATTCCTGTTACTTCCATTCCTGTTATTAGTAAGTGTATATCGTGTGTTCCTTCATATGTTACTACCGACTCTAAATTTGCCATGTGACGCATCATTGAATATTCGCTAGTAATTCCCATTCCGCCATGTATTTGGCGCGCTTCACGCGCAATATTTAAAGCGATTTCAACATTATTTCTTTTAGCCATTGAAATTTGAGCAGTTGTTGCTTTTCCTTCATTACGCAATTGTCCCAAACGCAGCGTTAAAAGTTGTGCTTTTGTGATTTCTGTAATCATTTCCGCTAATTTTTTTTGAATTAACTGAAAAGCGCCTATTGGAACATTGAATTGTGTCCTTTCTTTAGAATAGCGCAAAGCTTGATCATAACAATCCATAGCAGCTCCTAGCGCACCCCAAGCAATTCCAAATCTGGCAGAATCTAAACAACTTAATGGAGCTCCTAAGCCAGATCTTCCAGGTAGTATATTTGATTTTGGTACTTTTACATTATCAAAAATTAATTCCCCAGTAGAGGAAGCCCTTAAAGATAATTTTCCATGCATTTCAGGTGTTGAAAAACCTTCCATACCTCGTTCAACAATTAAGCCATAAATTCTTCCTGTTTCATCTTTTGCCCAAACAACAGCGATGTCTGCAAATGGCGCATTGGAAATCCACATTTTAGCCCCATTTAAAATTACATGATCTCCCGCATCTTTAAAATTACTAATCATTCCCCCCGGATTAGAGCCAAAATCTGGTTCTGTAAGACCAAAACAACCCATCATCTCTCCGCTTGCTAACTTTCTTAAATATTTTTGTTTTTGTTCTTCCGAACCATATTTCCAGATAGGATACATTACTAAAGAAGATTGAACAGAAGCAGTTGAACGTAAGCCAGAATCACATCTCTCTAATTCTTGCATTATTAAGCCATAGGAAATCTGATCTAATCCAGGCCCTCCATATTCTTCAGGGATATAGGGACCAAAAGCTCCGATTTCTCCAAGACCTTTTAATAAATGCATTGGAAAAGTTGCTTTTTCATAGTGCTCATCAATGATTGGAGAAACTTCTTTCTTTACCCATGCTCTCGCAGCATCTCTCACTAGTTTATGTTCATCGGATAATAAATCGTCCATGGCATAATGGTCAGGATGGTTAAAAAGGTCTGTTTTCATATTAAATTTTATTTCTTAGTAATGATATTTATGCTACAAAAGTAAGTATTTCTTAATTTGGCTGTAGCATTCATATTCTATTTAATTTTGTAGTCTATGAGATTAACAACAATTATTCTAGAAGTTAGTTTACAAATAACTGAAAGAGGCACCCAATCTATTAAAATAGTACTAGGTCTATTACTCTTCTGTGTTTCAATAATTGCACTAAGTAAATTTAATAATTCTGATTTATTTAGAAATGTAACAAAAAGTTTCTTTCGGTTTAAATTGCTTGAGAATAATTTTAATGATGAAACTCGAATCAGTTTATGGACTTCTATGCTCCTCAACCTCAATTTTATTATTTCCCTTACGATTTGTTTTTTTTTAGCGTGTACAAATTTTGTTTTTGGCAATGGAGCATTGTTTTATGCATTGGGGTTAAGCGCTTATTTCATAGGGGTTCAACAGATAAGTTTTCGCTTGGCAACTTATTTAAGCGGGGATAATATAATTTCAGAGGCAATTGCAAATCTTACGAAACAAATTTGGCATATGCTTGGGCTTCTGTTCTTAATTATTTCTTTGATTTGGGCTTTAAATCAGCAATTATCAGCAAATTTTATGCTACTTTATTTCTTTATCCTTTTCATCATTATAGTTTTTCGATATGTGAAAGGCATTTTCCTTTGTTATAAACTTGGAATAAAATGGTATTATTTAATTTTGTACCTTTGCACTTTAGAAATAATGCCTACTTTTTTGCTTTACTATTTTATCATAAAGGAATTGGCTTAGTTATAAAAATTAGATGCTTAAATAACTTTAATTAGCGTTTACTTTGGCAATAAAAACAATATTGGTTTCTCAACCAAAACCTGAAGGAGAAAAGTCTCCATATTTTGATTTAGCTACTAAGTATAAATTAAAAATAGACTTCCGACCTTTTATCAAGGTTGAGGGTGTTGATGTAAAAGATTTTAGATCTCAACGAATAAATCTACCTGAGCAAACAGCTATAATTTTTACATCAAAAGTAGCCGTTGATCACTTTTTTCGTATATCCCGAGAGACTCGTTTTGATGTCCCTGATTCAATGAAATATTTTTGTATTTCTGAAGCTGTTGCTTTGTACCTGCAAAAATATGTAAGTTACCGCAAACGAAAAATATTTTTTGCTAGGCAGACAATTTTAGAGCTGTCTGAACTTATGAAAAAACATAAAACAGAAAAATACTTACTTCCTTGTACTGATATTTTACGCGATAATATTCCAGTGACTTTAGAAGAACAAGGGATTTCCTTTAGCAAAGTAATTCTCTACCGAACTGTAGCTTCTGATCTTTCTGATCTTGAGGATGTATACTATGATATTTTGGTGTTCTTTAGCCCGGGAGGAATTAAGTCTTTGTTTAAGAATTTCCCTGACTTTAAGCAAAACAATACTGCTATTGCTGCATTTGGTCCAACTACTGCCAGCGCAGTTATAAAACACGATTTACGATTAGATGTGCATGCACCACATCCCAAAGCTCCGTCTATGGTTGCAGCTTTGGAATTATTCATTAAAGAGCAGTTAAAGAAGAAATAAATCTCTTTTTAGAGATAAGCTTGTCTTATCCAGAACACATTTCACAATTTTCAGGGTCGTCTAGGGAACAAGCAATTGCCGCTTGTTGATCTTCTGTATCTAAAACTGCTGGTTCAGCAGCGATAGTTTTCTCTACTGTAAATTTAATAGCATCTGTTGCAGCTTTCGTTCTAAGATAATACATGCCTGTTTTTAAGCCTTTTTCCCAGCCGTAAAAATGCATTGATGTTAATTTCCCAAAATTGGCATTTTCCATGAAAATATTTAAGGATTGACTTTGGCAAATATATGCTCCTCTATCAGCAGATTGTTCTATAATGGCTTTTTGAGAAATTTCCCAGGCAGTTTTATAAAGGGCTTTTAGATTTTGTGGAACTTCTTTTATATTTTGAACCGATCCATTTGCGGTCATAATCTTCTGACGCATATCTTTATTCCATAAACCAGCTTTTACAAGGTCCTTTAATAAGTGTTTGTTTACAATAATAAATTCACCTGATAATACGCGGCGTGTGTAAATATTTGAAGTATAAGGCTCAAAACACTCATTATTTCCTAAAATTTGAGCTGTAGATGCTGTTGGCATCGGTGCAAGTAGAAGTGAATTACGAACACCATATTTCTGAACTTCTTCTTTTAATAAGCTCCATTCCCAACGATTGGAAGGAGTTACGCCCCACATATCTGGTTGAAAGATACCTTTTGAAACTGGCGATCCTTCGTATGTTGAGTAGGGGCCAAGCTCCTTTGAAAGATCTTTAGAAGCTGTCATGGATGCATAATAGATTGTTTCAAATATTTCTTTATTTAATTTTTTGGCATCATCAGATTCAAATGGGAAACCCATTAAAATATAGGTGTCGGCTAACCCTTGAACGCCTAATCCAATTGGTCGATGGCGTAAATTTGAATTTTTAGCCGCTTCAACAGGATAGAAATTTTCATCAATGATTTTGTTTAGATTCAAAGTCGCCTGGTAGGTTACCTCGAATAATTTATCATGATCAAAGGTTTTCTCTTCCGTAACATACTTAGGAAGCGCCAAGGATGCTAAATTACAAACCGCGATTTCGTCTGGAGCAGTATATTCAATAATTTCAGTACATAAATTTGAGGATTTGATTGTCCCTAAATTTTGCTGATTTGATTTTGAATTTGCAGCATCTTTGTAGAGCATATAAGGTGTTCCAGTCTCGATTTGAGACTCTAAAATTTTAAACCATAAGTCTTGTGCTTTGATAGTTTTTCTTCCTTTTCCTTCTTGCTCGTATTTTGTATATAAAGCAACGAATTCTGCACTGTGAACATCAGAAAGTCCAGGGCATTCATGCGGACACATCAAGGTCCATTCACCATTTTCTTTTACGCGCTGCATAAATAAGTCTGGAATCCAAAGAGCAAAAAATAAGTCACGAGCTCGTTGTTCTTCTTTTCCATGATTTTTCTTCAGGTCTAAGAAATCAAATACATCTGCGTGCCATGGCTCAATATACATTGCAAAGGAACCTTTTCTTTTCCCACCACCTTGATCAACGTAGCGCGCTGTATCATTAAAAACGCGAAGCATTGGAACTATTCCATTTGACGTACCATTTGTGCCTTTAATATAAGAACCTGTTGCGCGTATATTGTGAATTGAAAGTCCTATTCCTCCTGCTGATTGTGATATTTGAGCGCAAGCTTTAAGCGTTTCGTATATACCTTCAATACTATCTTCTTTCATCGTTAGAAGAAAACAAGATGACATTTGAGGTTTGGGAGTTCCTGAATTAAACAAGGTAGGCGTGGCGTGTGTGAACCAGCCTTCAGACATCAAGTGATACGTTTTTATGGCACTTTCAACATCACTCTTATGAATTCCCAGCGCAACGCGCATCAACATTTGTTGTGGTCGCTCAGCAATTTTGCCGTTTAATTTCATTAAATAAGAACGCGTTAAAGTTTTAAATCCAAAATAATCATATCTAAAATCTCTATCGTAAATTATACTTGAATCCAGTGTTTCTTTGTGCTCTTGGATTATATTAAAAACATCATCAGCTAGCAAAGAAGCTTTTTGGTTTGTCTTCGGGTCAATATAATAATACAAATCGCTCATTACTTCTGAAAAAGTCTTTTTTGTTTCTTTGTGAAGATTTGAAACGGCAATTCGGGATGCCAATAAAGCGTAATCTGGATGATCTATTGTTTTTGCAGCGGCAACTTCTGCTGCTAAATTATCTAAGTCGCTAGTAGATACGCCATCGTATATCCCTTCAATGACTTTCATTGCAACAGATTCAGGTGAGACAAGCGGATCTAATCCGTAACACATTTTTATAATCCTAGCAGTAATTTTATCAAACTTTACTGCTTCTTTTTTCTCATCTCTCTTTACTACGTACATATTCTATTTTTTTAATTCTAACTTAAAATTCTTCCTCGGTAGAGAATTCCAGATTGCCTTTTCCTGCTAATACACCGGCTTTCTGATATTCCCCAACTCTTTTTTCGAAAAAATTACTTTTTCCCTGCAACGAAATCATTTCCATAAAATCAAATGGATTTGTAGCATTGTATTCTTTTTCATTACCTAGTTCTGTTAGCAAGCGATCTGCGACAAACTCTATGTATTGAGTCATTAAGTCGCTATTCATACCAATTAATTTTACAGGAATTGCATCTGTAACAAATTCCTTTTCAATTGTCACAGCATCCATAATTATTTCTCTAACCTGCTGTTTTGACAACTTATTCACAAGGTGTTTTGTATACAAAAGACAAGCGAAATCACAATGTAACCCTTCATCTCTTGAAATTAATTCATTTGAAAAAGAAAGTCCAGGCATTAATCCCCGCTTTTTAAGCCAAAAAATCGAGCAAAAAGAACCTGAAAAGAAAATACCTTCAACAGCAGCGAATGCAACCAGTCTTTCCGCGTAAGAGCCTTTATCAATCCAACGCAAAGCCCAATCGGCTTTTTTCTTGACGCAATCCATTGTATCAATCGCATTGAAAAGGTGTTTTTTCTCCGCGGTATCTTTGATATAGGTATCTATCAAAAGTGAGTAGGTTTCAGAATGAATATTTTCAATGGTAATTTGAAAACCATAGAAAAATTTAGCTTCCGTATACTGTACTTCTGATAAAAAATGCTCGGCTAAATTTTCATTTACAATACCATCAGATGCTGCAAAGAAAGCTAAAACATGTTTAACAAAATGCCGTTCATCATTTGTGAGTTTGTTCTCCCAATCTGTTATATCTGCACCAAGATCTATTTCTTCTGCAGTCCAAAAGCTGGCTTCTGCTTTCTTATAAAAACTCCAAATATCATCGTGCTGGATTGGAAATAATACAAAGCGACTGTTATTGGACTCTAAAATTGGTTCGTGTTTTGAAGACATTATTTTGTTTTATTTTGTTTTATAAAAATGATAAAAATATCAAAATCAGATTCCTGATTTAAGATTTTAACACCCCAGCACTTGTTTTTGTTTCCTCTTTTTTTGGCTGTAGAATGAAATTTTTAAGGATTTCACTTAAGTAACAAGAAGCATACAAATTTTGTTAAAAATATTGGTCAAAAAAATTAAAGAAATTAACAAATTTTTAATGTTTTCAACACTTATTCTTTACATCCTACCTCTACCAATATCTTCAGCGATTATTAACACCTCGAAGAAA
>RFSL01000002.1 GCA_009923965.1 Flavobacteriia bacterium
GAAGGATTTAAAATGGGAAAAATGGACGCAAAGCAAGTTTCCTTCTCCTTAAATGTAAAACTTAAAAATCCAAATTCATATGCCTTGAAAGTTAAAAAAACTTCATTAAACTTAAGTGTTGATGACGGAAAAATTGGAATACTTGCTTTAGAAAAGACTATTAAATTGCCTCGAAAAAAGGAAATAATAGTTGAAATTCCCATGAATTTGTCACTTGAAAAGGGAGCTCTTATGAGAATGTTGACCTTCAGCATGCAAGATTCTATCAGGTTAAATTTAGAAGGCGATGTGCGAGGCGGCGTATTGTTTTTCACAAAAAAATTCCCGCTATCATTTTCAAAATCAATTTCCCCAAAAGTATTAAACACCTTTAACCAAAAAGATTAATGTTAAGCCCTGCCGCACCTAAAAAATTATTTCTGCTTGATGCTTTTGCATTGATTTACCGTGCCTATTTTGCTTTTGCTAAGAATCCAAGGGTTAATTCCAAGGGTCAAAATACATCTGCAGCCTTTGGTTTTACAAATGTTTTGATTGACGTTATAAAAAATGAAAAACCTACGCATCTTGCTGTTGTATTTGATCCGCCTGGAGGTTCGGCACACCGCCAAGAGCAATTTGAAGCATACAAAGCACAACGCGAAGAAATGCCGGAAGATATTCGGTCTATGATTCAACCAATAAAACACATTGTGGAAGCTTTTAATGTTCCGATTTTAGAAGTTGCTGGTTTTGAAGCAGACGATGTGGTTGGAACAATTGCTAAAATTGCCGATCAGCGAGGATTTATGACCTATATGATGACGCCAGACAAAGATTACTGTCAATTAGTTTCGGAAACAGCGTTTATTTATAAGCCAGGACGAGGAGGGAATCCCCCAGAAATATTAGGTGTTAAAGAAGTTTGTGAAAAATTTGAAGTGCAAAATCCTAGTCAAGTAATTGATATTTTGGGTCTTTGGGGTGATGCCTCAGATAATATTCCAGGAATTCCAGGAATTGGCGAAAAAACATCAAAGCTGCTAATTGCACAATATGGCTCCATTGAAAACCTCATCGCTAATGCCCATGAATTAAAAGGAAAGCAGCAAGAGAACGTGATAAATTTTGCAGATCAAGGGCTTACATCTAAAATGCTTGCAACGATTATTACTGATGTAAAAATTGATTTTGAGGAGGAAAAACTCATCATGTGTGATGTTGACAAAGACAAAATAAGAGAGATTTTTACAGAGTTAGAATTTTTAAACCTCAGCCGTAGAATTTTAGGAGAAGAAATTACTCTGACGCAAGCGCCAAGTCCACTTGCCCCAAATAAAACACAAAGTTCCAATTCTTCTCAATTAGATTTATTTGGAACGCAAAGCATGGTTGAATCCCATGAACCAGTAATTACAGCGGCGTATAAAACAATTGTTACAGAAAGACCAAGTTATCACTTAATTAGCACAGCAGAAGAAAGAAAAGAGCTTTTAGAAATTTTACTTACCCAAAAACAAGTTTGCTTTGACACAGAGACAACAAATATAGATGCAAGGCAGGCAGATTTAGTGGGAGTTTCTTTTTCTTATAAAGCCCGCGAAGCATTTTATGTTGCGATACCGCAGGAATTTGACGCCGCCAAAAGCATTATTCATGAATTTATTTCCTTCTTCCAAAATACTGGAATAGAAAAAATCGCTCACAATATTAAATACGATTTGAAGGTCTTGTCTCGCTATGGCATTTCCCTTGCAGCTCCTACTTTTGACACCATGATTGCTCACTATTTAATCAATCCTGAAGCTCGTCAAAACATGGATTTTCTAGCGCAGCACTATTTGAATTATCAGGCAATTTCAATTGAAACGCTCATCGGAAAAAAAGGAAAATCGCAGGGGAATATGCGCGATTTAGAACCTTCCGAAATTTCAGACTATGCCTGCGAAGATGCAGATATTACACTTCAGCTAAAACATATTTTTGAAAAAGAAATAAAGAAACCACATCTCAAGGATTTATTTTATGACATGGAAATGCCGCTCGTGGAAGTCTTGATGGAAATGGAAGAGGAGGGAATAGCGATTGATTCTAAAGCTTTAGCTGAATACTCAAAAGAATTAGACAGTACCTTAATTGATTTAGATTCTCAAATTAAATCATTAGCTGGAATGGAATTTAATACAGATTCACCGAAACAAATGGGCGAAGTTCTTTTTGAGAAGTTAAAAATTTCAGCGAAAGCAAAAAAGACAAAAACAGGTCAATATGCAACTTCTGAAGATGTTTTAGAAAAACACAAGCACGATCATCCAATTGTTCCTTTAATTTTAGAATACCGGCAGCTGCGGAAACTGAAAAGCACGTATGTAGATGCGCTTCCTACTTATTGCGACTTAAATGATGGCCGTATTCACACAAATTTTATGCAAACAGTAACTGCAACTGGTCGCTTGAGCTCTAATAATCCAAACCTTCAAAATATTCCAATTCGTTCAGAAAAAGGCAGGGAAATTCGCCGAGCTTTTGTTTCGCGAGATAAGGATCATAAATTAATGGCTGTGGATTACTCGCAAATAGAATTGAGAATTATCGCCGCTTTAAGCGAGGACCCAAATATGATTCAATCATTTAGAGATGGACTTGACATTCATGCTGCAACTGCCGCAAAAGTTTACGGAGTTTCTATTGAAGAAGTAACGAGAGAACAACGGAGCGCTGCAAAAGCAGTAAATTTTGGGATAATTTATGGGCAATCGGCCTTTGGTCTAGCGCAAAATTTAAAAATTTCAAGAACTGAAGCAAAAGAAATCATAGATAGTTACTTCGAACAATATGGAACAATAAAAAACTATATGGACAAGGTAATTTCTCAGGCTCGAGAAGAGGGATATGTAGAAACAATTATGAAACGACGTCGGTATTTACCAGACATAAATTCTGGAAATGCGATTGTTCGAGGTTATGCAGAAAGAAATGCTATTAATGCCCCAATTCAAGGATCTGCTGCAGACATTATTAAAATGGCCATGATTTCTGTGCACAGCGAAATGAAAAAAGAAAATGTAAAGTCGAAAATGATTTTACAGGTGCACGATGAACTTGTTTTTGATGTGCACAATTCAGAGGAAGTGCTAATTCAAGATTTGGTTCGCAAAGCAATGGAAAAAGCAGTAAAACTTTCTGTTCCAATGCAAGTAGAATTAAAACTTGCAGATAATTGGCTTGACGCACATTAATGATTCATTAAACGTTGGCAAACCTAAAACAAAGTATAAATCTTATATTTGCACTTTAATATTTATTTTATGGACATTTGGATTAAAGCAGCTCAGTTATTTCTTTCATTAGCAATTCTTGTAACATTACATGAATTCGGTCATTTTCTCCCCGCTCGATTATTTAAAACCCGAATAGAGAAGTTTTACCTTTTCTTTAATCCTTGGTTTTCGCTTTTTCGCTATAAGAAAGTAAATGGTGTAAAAAAAACAGCGTGGTTTACAAAAGACTCTCCAAAAGAATGGAAGGAAGATGAAAATACTACTGAATGGGGACTTGGATGGCTTCCTTTGGGGGGCTATGTAAAAATTGCAGGAATGATGGATGAATCCATGGACAAAGAGCAATTAAAACAGCCGGTTCAAGATTGGGAATTTCGCTCTAAAAGCCCTTGGAAACGTTTAATAATAATGGTTGGAGGTGTAACCGTTAATTTAATTTTAGGATTTCTAATTTATATTTGTGTTGTCTTTGTTTGGGGACAAACGCAAGCAAAACCTACAGATTTAAAACATGGTCTGAGCGTTCACCCATATTTACAAAAATACAACTTGGTTTCAGGAGATAAAGTAGTTGAATTAGATGGAAATATAGTTTTAAGTGTCGAAGAATTAAATAAAGAAATTTTATTGCGAGATGCTCGAAAGCTAAAAATTCTACATGTAGATGGAAAAGTTTCAACTGTTACCCTTCCTGAGAATATTGATATGGAATTATTTACAAACGGCGCTTTCCCAGCTTTTGGATATCGGTCAAAAACAACGAAAGTAGATGAGGTTGTCCCTAAATCTCCCGCTCAAAAAGCAGGGTTGCAAAAAAATGATGTTATTCTTTCAATAAATGGAAAAGAAATCGAATTCTTTGATGAGCTACAAGGCGCGTTTTATGCTGTTAAAGGAAAAACAGCAGAGCTAACCGTTTTGCGCGGAAACACTCACAGTGACACAACACTTTTAACTACAAAAGTTAATTCTGATGGCACTATTGGCTTCCAAACAAGCACAAAATTAGCAGAAGATTCAAGCGCAATTAAAACTGCCTACTACGGATTTTTTGAAAGTGTTGCAGTAGGATTCCAGTTTGGGAAAAATACACTTGGCGATTATGTTTCGCAGTTCAAATTTTTATTTACCAAAAAAGGAGCAACATCAATTGGAGGTTTTGCGGCAATTGGAAACATGTTTCCTCCGGTTTGGGATTGGCAACTTTTCTGGTTAAACACCGCCTTACTCTCAATTATTTTAGCTTTTATGAATATTTTACCTATTCCAGCTTTGGATGGAGGGCACGTTGTGTTTTTAATTTATGAGATAATTACAGGGAAAGAAGCGCCTGCAAAAGTATTGGAAGTTGCTCAATATATCGGCATCATTCTTCTTTTAGGATTAATGGTGTACGCGAATGGCAATGATCTTATACGTTGGTTATTTTAGGAACGGCTAAACCTTCTTTATAACCCAAACAATTTTTCTAATTATATTTACAAGTACTAATTCGTGTAAATAATATGCAAGTTTATCAAAATTACGTTCTTGGAAAGTGGCAAAATGGAGAAGGAATTGAAACCCACTTATTCCATGCCATAACAGGAAAGGAAATTGGAAGTGTTTCGAGTGCTGGAATTGATTTCTCAGCAGTATTAGACTACGGACGAATTCATGGAGGCCGAGCGCTTCGTAAAATGACTTTCCAGGAAAGAGGTAGAATGCTGAAAGCTTTAGCGCTTTATCTTTTGGAAAAGAAAGAACAGTATTATGCCGTTAGTGCATATACAGGCGCAACAAAAATAGATTCTTGGATTGATATTGAAGGAGGAATCGGCAACTTATTTGCCAATGCATCTTTGAGAAAACAATTTCCTGATTTACCTTACTATGTTGACGGATCTGCCGTTCCTTTATCAAAAAACGGAACATTTATTGGACATCACATCATGGTTCCAAAGGAAGGCGTTGCTGTGCACATTAATGCTTTTAACTTCCCTATTTGGGGAATGCTTGAGAAGATTGCTGTAAATCTGATGGCGGGCGTTCCAGCAGTAGTAAAACCTTCTGAATACACAAGCTTTCTTACGGAAGTTGTTGTCCGAGATATTATTGCTTCCAAAATTCTCCCTGAAGGAGCACTGCAATTATTAGTAGGCTTAGGAAGAGGAATTATCGATCATGTTGATAGCAGAGACACGGTTACATTTACCGGAAGTGCCGCAACAGGAATTTTACTTAAAGCTCATCCTCAGATTATTTCCCAAAGCGTTTCATTTAATTTAGAGGCAGATTCTTTGAATGCAACAGTTTTAGGTTTGCACGCAAAACCAGGAACAGCTGAATTTGATTTATTTATCAAAGAAACCGTTAAGGAAATTACAGTAAAGGCAGGTCAAAAATGTACTGCAATAAGACGAATTATTGTACCTGAAGATTACATTGATGAGGTACAAAAAGGAATTTCTTCGCGTCTTGAAAGCACAAAGATTGGCGACCCAAGTATTGAAGGCGTTCGTATGGGAGCGCTTGCAACTCGCTTGCAAGTTGAAAGAGTTCGCGCGAGTGTTGAAACACTTTCTAAGTCACAAGAGATAGTTTTCGGAGATATAGATAATTTTGAGGTTCATGGTGCAGACAAAAAAAATGGTGCGTTCTTTTCTCCTATTTTATTCTTGAATAAAGATCCTTTTAATAATAAAGATTGCCACGAAATCGAAGCATTTGGACCAGTATCCACAATTATGCCCTACAAAACGCTTGATGATGCAATTTCTCTTGCAAAAATGGGTAAAGGCTCTTTGGTTTCTTCGATTGTTACACCAGATGACAAAGAAGCCCGAGAGTATGTTATTGGCGCAGCAAATATGCATGGACGTATATTAATTGTAAATGAAGCGTGTGCGAAAGAAAGTACAGGTCACGGCTCACCAATGCCACTTTTGACACATGGTGGACCAGGTCGCGCCGGAGGTGGTGAAGAAATGGGTGGAAAGCGCGGGGTTTTACACTATCTACAACGAACCGCTATTCAGGGTCACCCAACAACAATTAGTGCTATTACGGAGCAATTTCAAGTTGGAGCTGCGATGCCTGAGGCAAATCCACATGTTTTCCGAAAGCATTTTGAAGAATTAATAGTAGGAGAAACGGTATACACACAAAAACACACTGTTACGGAAGCAGATATCGTAAATTTTGCAAATGTATCTGGAGATAATTTTTATGCGCACATGGACGCCACTTCATTAGAAGGAACAATTTTTGAGCAGCGCGTTGCCCATGGCTATTTTATTTTATCTAAAGCTGCGGGTTTATTTGTCGATCCTAAAAAAGGTCCGGTACTTTTAAACTACGGCATTGAAGAGGCGCGTTTTACAAAGCCTGTGTATCCCGGAGCAACAATTGGTGTGCGTTTTACCGTAAAAGAAAAAATAGATCAGGAGAAGCGCTCTGAAGACGACATTCCAAAGGGGATTGTTAAATTTCTTGTGGATGTTTTTGACGAGACAGGAGATACGGTGGCTTTGGCTACTATTTTAACAATGGTTAAGAAATTATAAACACTTAATTTATTGCATAAAAAAAATGGCCGGAATTTCTTCCGACCATTCGTGGCTTTAAGGCCCCTTTTTATTTTATAACCAAAAGATTTTTTATTTAATTACAACGTTTTTAGTTGTAATTGCTCCATTTGAGGTAACCGTTACAATGTAACTTCCTTTTGCTACATTCTCTGTAGAAAAAGAAACCACTTGCTCGCCACTTGCATTTTCAAGTAGTTTTGAAGAAATAACACGTCCTTGAATATCCATAAGTGAAATACTGTAATCTGTATTTTGTCCTTCAAAAGAAATATTTACTAAATCAGATGCAGGATTTGGATATACGTTAAATGAAGTTTCAGATAACGCTTCAATTGAAGCTGTACCAATGTTTATATTGTCAACATAAATATTATTTCCGTAGTCCGAAGTTGCTTTAAACTTAAAAAGTGCATTAGTTGCTGAAGCAATAGTAGCAATATTAACAGTTTCAACTCTCCAATCTGCAGCTACAGGTGTATATGCTGTAGTTAGATATGTTCCTGCTGAGTTAGACAATTCTGCACCTGCTTTTGTATATATATTTGTCCAAGTTTGTCCACAGTTTGTAGATACTTCAACATCTAACACATCAGCGTAAGCCGCAGCATATTCTCTGTGTGCTACAGCAAAAGATAGAGAAGGATTCGTAATGGATGATAAGTTTACAGGAGCAAGGTAAACCTCTCCAATTGATCCTGCAGCGAAAGTGTAGGCATCATACTTTATAGATCCTGAACTTGCAGTTGATCTCACCCAATTATTGCTTTGCGGAGATGTTACAAAATAGTTAGCATAAGGAAATGCCGAACTCGTAAAATCTTGATAAAAGTTGCTTGTGCTTGGCGTAACTGAAATTGTAGCAAATGATGTAGTAAACTGACCCATAGGAGTTGTACTTCCGCTTCCATTAATATTTGTTAAATAAACACTTAAGGTATGAGCACCAGAAGTTGTTGTTGTTGTGGGAATTGTAAAATTTGAAGTGCTTCCAGCAGTTAAATTACCGCTAAAAGGTGCAGTTTGTACTGTTCCGTTGTCTATTTTGTAGTTTACAGTTGCAGAAGTTATCGTGTTTGCACCTCTGTTGTTTAATACTGCTTCCGCACCAGTCAATGATGTTCCACAAGTGTAAGTAGCCGTATTAATAGAAGCAATTACACCATAATTTGAAAGAGTATATGGTGCAGAATAACCAGCTTGGTGTACTTCTTTTGTAGTGTTATCTTGAACCCACGCTACAAACCCAATCTCATTTAAGTTATAAATGTAAGAAGGTATCGCAATCCCTGTAAATGTAAATGTTTGAGTGCCATTTGCAGATGCAAAATTTGATGCTGTAACAGCAGTTCCAGTTGGGCTTGGAAGCATTTTGCGCATTACATTGTGGAATGCCGTTTCTCCATTAGAACCCGGGGCACTGGTAAAAGTAATATTTCTTTCAATCATTGCTAGTTGCATTACTGTGTTGCTAGGATTCCATACAGCAGGCGCAGTTACGGTTACTACAACATCTACGGTGTTAGTAATTAAATTTACTACGTGATTTAGTGTCATATTAACCGGAGATGGCACAGCATACCTTGCATCTATTGCCGCTTGAGTAGCATCCATATTAGTCCCATCTATAACTCTATCTGGAACACCAGTAATATTGTAGTAAGTGCCTTGACGAGCAGAAACATCTGTTGGGTTTTGTGCATTCATTGGATCAGTTCCAGGCCAGCTAACTTGATATTTAAGAGCTACAACTTTCGTTGGGTTTGCAACCATGAGTGCTTCTAAAGCAGGGTTTTGAGCTGCACAAGGACCACAAGATGCTTGAGAGAAACTCTCAGTCAATACTAATCTTTGTTGTGAAAAAGCTGTTCCAATCAATAATGAAACAGACAGGGAAAGTAAAATTTTCTTCATGTTAAATAAATTTATGTGAATTACAAAATTACAATTAATAAATAAATATTCAGTGGTTTATGTAAAAAGATCCTTAACTTATTTTAGAATTTTTGTTTCGGCATTTTCTTTATACCAACCTACTATGTCTTTTGCTTCAGTAGGCACAGTAGCTTTAGCGCTTACTTTTCGCTGAAAATTCATCCAATAAGCAAAACCTGCAAAACCAAGAAGTACAAGTAAAGTATTAAAGCTATTGCCAATAATTTCAAAAACAACAAATATAGCTTGAGAGAAATCACCGATAGCGTAAACAATGTCTGAAAGTGTCATATAGAGCTTGTTTTAAGTTTACAAAATAACTAATAATCTTTATTAAAAACAAATTTTATATTTCCCCAAGTTCTTCTAATGTTTTTTTAGCCGCTTCTTGTTCCGCTGTTTTTTTGTTTAGCCCTTTTCCAACCCCATATTTTTTAGTGCTAATTAGAGCATTCACCGTGTAAAGAGATTCTCCAGCTTCTTTTTTTTCGGAAACGACGGTAAATTCAAGCCGTAATTTTTTCTTTTGGCACCAAATAAATAACAGTGATTTAAAGTCGAGCTCTTCCTCTAATAAACGTTGAACATCTATATATTTTGGAAAAACATGCGTGTTAAGTGTTTTTTTTGTCCTTTCAAAACCAGCATCTAAATAAATTGCTCCCACAAGTGCTTCAAAGGCATTACCCTCTATGCTTTTTAAATTAATTGAGCGTTCGTCGTTGTATTTTAAAACCTCTCTAATGCCCATCTTTTCTCCGATAGTACTTAGTGTTTGGCGATTTACTATTTTTGATTTTAGCTTTGTAAGGTAACCCTCATCATCTTTTGGAAATTTGTGATATAAGAATTCTGCGATTACCGCATCTAAAACAGTATCACCTAAAAACTCTAAGCGTTCGTTTGAAAATTCAGAATTAGGATCACTAAGAAATGATTTGTGTGTAAGTGCAGTATTAAAAAAAGAGATGTTGTTTGCTTTGTAGCCAAAACGTTGTAAGATAAAACGGATTATTATCAATTCATTTTCCGATCTTTTCGGAGAAAATAGTTGAATTTTCAGAATACCTTATCCGTTAAATTTTTTAACAATTACACTTGTATTGTGTCCGCCAAATCCAAAGGTGTTTGAAAGTGCAACATTAACAACTCGTTTTTGCGCTTTGTTAAATGTAAAATTCAATTTTGGGTCTAATTCAGGATCCGCAGTAAAATGGTTAATTGTAGGAGGAACTAAATCATTTTTTACAGCTAAAACACAAGCAATTGCTTCAATCGCTCCGGCAGCACCAAGTAGATGTCCTGTCATAGATTTTGTAGAACTAATATTCATATTATATGCATGTTCTCCAAAAACTGCTTCAATCGCTTTTATTTCTGCAACATCACCAAGTGGTGTTGAGGTTCCATGAACATTTACATAATCAATTTCAGAAGGATTCATTTCGGCATCTTCTAAAGCTGCAAGCATTGTATTTTTCGCACCAAGACCTTCAGGATGTGGGGCAGTCATGTGATAGGCATCACCAGACATTCCGCCACCTACAACTTCGGCATATATTTTAGCTCCACGTTTCATCGCGTGGTCATAATCTTCAAGAATTAAAGCCCCAGCTCCTTCTCCAAGGATAAATCCGTCTCTATCCACGTCAAAGGGGCGCGAAGCAGTTTCTGGAGAGTCATTTCTTGTTGATAAAGCTTTTAGGGCATTGAATCCACCCATTCCCATTTCATTTACTGCAGCTTCAGAACCACCACAAACGATTGCGTCAGCTTTTCTTAAGCGAATTAAGTTGAATGCGTCAATAATCGCATTGGTAGAGGAAGCGCAAGCAGAAACTGTTGCATAGTTTGGTCCACGAAGTCCAAATTTTATGGAAATGTGTCCTGCCGCAATATCAACAATCATCTTAGGAATAAAAAAAGGATTGAATCTTGGAACGCCATCTCCAGCAAAATATTCTTTTGATTCTTCCTGAAAAGTTGTTAAGCCGCCAACTCCAGAACCCCAAATAACTCCAATGCGGTCAAGATTTGGTTCTGAGGATAATATTCCGGAATCTTCTAGGGCTTCTGTACTGGCTACAATCGCATAATGACAAAATGGATCTAGTTTTCGCGCTTCTTTTCGATCCATGTGCTCTTCCACATTGAACCCTTTGACCTCACAAGCAAATTGCGTTTTAAATAAGCTAGCATCAAAATGCGTAATTATTGCTGCACCACTTTTCCCCTCAACAAGACCTTTCCAATAAGACTCTAAATTATTTCCTATTGGCGTCAATGCGCCCATTCCTGTAACAACAACTCGTTTTAACTGCATCGTTTTGGAATATGAATCCAAGATTTATTTTGCGTTGTTCTCAATATATGCGATAGCGTCTCCAACAGTTTGGATACCTTCAGCTTTGTCATCTGGAATGGAAATATTGAATTGCTTTTCAAATTCCATTATCAATTCTACTGTGTCCAATGAATCGGCACCTAAATCATTTGTGAAGCTTGCTTCGTTTGAAACTGCACTTTCTTCTACATTTAATTTATCTACGATTATAGCGATAACTTGAGCTTTGATTTCAGACATGTTTTATTTATTTTAGGTTTTTAATGTGCAAAGAAAAAAACAATCATCCAATTATCAAAATAAATACCCAATTTTTATTAACTATTTATGCCTTATTACTTTTTAATATTGGTCTTATTCCTACTTTTGTAAGCACATGAATACTACAAATATTGCTATATTTATTTCCGGAAAAGGCAGCAATGCACTTAATTTAATTACCTATTTTAAAAACACCGAACAGTTTAAAATCTGCTTGATTTTTGCCACAAAAGAAAATCCTGAGCTTGAAAGAAGTTGTGCAGTTAATAATATTGAATTTCATTTTTCGGTAAAAAATGGCATTGAATTAGAAAAAGACCAAGTTCAGCTTTGCACTTCAAAATCAATCTCTTGGGTTGTTTTAGCGGGTTATTTAAAGCAAATCCCCCCCTCATTTATTGCTTTATTTCCGAATAGAATTATAAATATTCACCCTTCTTTATTACCAAAATTTGGAGGAAAAGGAATGTATGGTATAAACGTTCACCGAGCGGTACTAGCAGAAAAAGAAAGTAAATCTGGAATCACCATTCACTATGTTACTGAAGAATTTGACAAAGGCGAAATAATAGCACAATATAATTTAGATATTGAAGAAGACGAGACACTAGAAACTTTAGAAACTAAGATTCATGCGTTAGAACTTCACTATTTTCCTATGGTTTTGGAAGAAGTTTTTAAAAAAAAGTAAGTGCCTCTAGACTATTTCCTAACAAAATTTTATCATTTTGTTACCGATCACCTCTTTTAAAAACAGATTTTTTTGAGAAAAGATAACTTAAGGAAACTTCTGCAGACTGTTTATAGGTCCTTGATATTTTACCAACTTCTACATCATATGAAACGCCTAATTTAAATGATCCGATATCAATAGAACAGAAAGGCGTTAAAACCCCAGTTAATCTAGCATATGAGCCTATGGTAAGATATTTTACATTCTTTAAGTTTGTAAAACGAGAAGATTCTCTTAAGACAGTTTTGTAAAAGAGCCCAACATTTGTTTCACGGTGCGGCCCTTGAAAAAATTGTGCAGCACTAAATTCAAGCAGTGCCCGATCGGTAAGCGCATATTTTAAATTACTATGAAAGCAAGATTTAATATAAAGATTATCATCTGTAAAAGAAGTAAATCGAATATTTGGCCTGTTTAAATGCATGAAAGAAACGCCTATTTGGAAATCTAATATTTCACCAGCAACTGGAATATTTGGTCGACTTCTATAATTGTATGAAAACCCGGCTCCAGCATCTAGATAAGAGTAGGCAGCATAAGTATTTAGCTCTCCAGAATTAACAGAAGGATCTAATTGTGTTCCATTCCATTGAGAATAAAAAAGTAAATTTGAAAAATCAGCTGAACGGTTATTATAACTCGCTTGAATCCCCGCAGAAAACCAATTATTTTTTGTTAAGGGTAAATTACCACTCAGTGTTAAACCGTTAGATTTTAAGCTTATTTTAGAATCTCCACCAGTATCATTTGTAAAAAATAAGCCTAAACCTAAAAATGGTTTTGTCATTAGCTTGTTTCTTCCTATAGAAAATTCTGCCATCCCGTATGAAGTGGTAAATTGAGTTCCCGAACCTATCCATTGGCTGCGGTGTTGCATGCTTATCTTTTCCCACCCATCATAATTTGCAGTTAATGCAGGATTCATCATGGCAATTGTTTTATCTATTTGAGATAAATGTAAATCTTGAGCAAGCGTAAATTGCATAGCAATTAAGAAATAAAGAATAAAAAAATGAATCTTCTGCATTTTTAACGAATTAAGGTTATATTACCATTTAAAATTATGTTTTTTCCATCAATGTAATTAACATCAATAAAATAAGGATAAATCCCCATATTACAATCAAGACCCTTATACTTTCCATTCCATTGAAATTTTTTATCTTCTGACTCAAAAATGGTGGCGCCCCATCGATCAAAAATATTAAAATTAATTGAAAGAATGTCTTTTCCAACGATTATTTGATAAACATTATTAGCGCTGTTTCCAATTCCATTTGGAGAAAAAGCAGTTGGTATATGAATTCCTATTGAGCAATCTGGTGAACTATCGTCTGGATTACAGGCATCGCATGGATCTGACCCTTGAGAAATCTCAGTTCCATCTGAAAGACCATCGCCATCTGTGTCAAAAACCTGGTAATCTGAACACAAAATAGCTTCTTGAGAATCTGGTAAACCATCTCCATCTGTATCGATTTGGCAATCAATACTCGAATCATCTGGATCACATGGATCTAAAGGATCTGTATTATTTGCTACTTCATTTCCATCGCTTAGTCCATCACCATCTGTATCAGGATTTGTAGGACTTGTGCCATTTGCAGTCTCTTGACTATACGTTAAACCATCTCCATCTGAGTCGCAATTTGGCGCTGTAATATTTGGGATACATGGATCTGTATTTGCAGGATCAGCTTCATTGTTTACTCCGTCACCATCCGAATCGGTAGTTGAAGATTCTAGAGCATCAATTATACCATCACCGTCAGCATCTAATGGATTGGAAGGATCTGTCCCAATTTCTGCGCAATCGTTTTCTCCATCTCCATCTGAATCAGGATTGTTTGGATTTGTTCCGGCAGTTATTTCATCTGTATTTGTGCAACCATCTGCGTCTAAATCAGGATTATCCACAATAAAAAATGCAGTAATATTTTCAATCCCATTTATATTTAAGCTATTTGTATCAGATGTTATAGGCAAGCTCATTGGACCAGTAGTATATTCCCAATGATCAAAAAGGAACCCTGGATTAGCTTGTGCTATTAAGTTTGTTTGAATTCCTCCAAAATAATTGGTTGACCAAGGATAAGAAGGCGCCCAAACTGAATTTACTTTGATTAAACCTGCAGCAGCCGGAGAAACATTAAAAGTTACGTTGAAAGGCCCTGTTAAGGAGTAGCAATCGATTAATCCTGCAGTAAGGGCAGTGCATCGTTGATTAATATAATCCCTTAATCCTTGAACATTATTTTGCCACGTTGTTATATTCCCACCCCATCGGGCTATTTGACCCGGCATTTCAGGAGCAATTTCATTGATCATACTATCCAAAAGTGGAATAACATAAGCACAAGACAATTTTGTGTTTAATAAATCTGCATAACGGGTGATATAATATTGTTCTACAATTGGATTTTCTGCGATTAATTTTTCTAAAATATCAGTGTGACCTTGACCGCCGGGATTTGGTAAATTCTCCACATTGCATGGATCTGCATTTGCAGTAATATCAGGAACACCTGTATAATTTATATAATGCCCAAAAGTAGCATCCATATCCCATAAAGTATAGCGCCATTTTTTCTTGTCACCTAAAGGATCAGTTCCATGCCACCATGCAGTATTCCAATTTAACCAGTCCATCGTGACAGTATAGGAGTTAAACATGAAATAATCACACAATGACTCCCAGTTCAAAAGATTATCAACATATGCGAAGTTGGCAGGAACTCCCATATTATTTGTTGCGATATAGTTTCTAAGACTATTCCAGTTAGTTAGCGCATTCGGAGCACCATACTCTTCCCAAGTTCCACCCCATGTTTTTAAGTATTCAAGATTGTATTTACCTTGATCATAGTAATAATCTGTATAATCATGGTCATCTATTTTCTCTCTTATTTCATAAACGCCCCAGTATTGTCCATTAATATAAAGTATTGCGGGCCTCCAAGTTCGCTCATCTAGCTTAAGATCAGCACGAATTGACAATGTATGCACAAATGCATCTCTGATATGAGCTGATCCAGATGTTGCTTGGGGATAATTATCATTTGCAGCAGGCTTCAAAATTAAGCGCTGAAAATTATCTCTTGTTTTCTCAGGGAAAATTTGATGTTCTATGTCACTATTATAGCCAAGCTCATCCCGCATTATAAAATCAAACCCTCTTTGATCATAAGCCCATGAATCATTTCCATGTTTGTTAAATTCACCTTCCCCTTTATCGATGAAAACGCCATTGTCTTCAAATAATTCAAATGCCCCAATGCGAGTTGCTGGATTTTGACTTCCATTTGCAATGAGAGAGAAAACCCCTTGACTACAGATAGAAACTACAGGTATTGTATGTGAAACATTAATAAAATAGCTGCTTGTTGTAGTGAAAGATTGTAAATTGGTGCTAAATGCAGCCGCTCTTAGAACTATTGTAGTTGGTATTGCAACAGGAGCTGTGTATAGCGTAGAAGTTGTTAGAGGGTCAGTTCCATCGAGTGTATATCGAATTACCGCAGTTGGATCTGAACACGTTATTGTGATGGTTTGAGGGCTTGCATAAAAACCAGGCAGTAAATTAAAAACTGGATTCGGAGTATAAAAACTAACACCTCCAGAATTATTTGCATTTGGTGTTGGAGTTGTAAATAATTTGAAATCGACTGCTCCGTTAGAAGATCTTCCAACAGAATGATCTGATTTTGTCATATGGACAATCTTAAATGAATCTACTACAGTTCCAATAGAATTCGATAGAATAATCCAATCTCCTTCTGTCTGAGAAAGACTAAAATTTGGATGGTATTGTGTGCCATTAACAGTATTTCTTTTTGAACAATAAGCCATTTTAAATCCATTGGCATTAATTGATCCACTTGGAATCAGCCATTTTGTGAGATTACTAGCCTTATCTGAAAGATACCATCCGGTTAAATCGATAGTTGTAGCTGTTGTATTATACAACTCAATCCAATCTTCTCTTTGACCATAAGCATCGGTTGGTCCTGAAACATTCGAGCAAGAATATTCATTTATTTTAACTTGAGCGCTTAAATGAAGAAGGTTGCAGAATAGTATAAATAATAAAAGACTCCTCATTATTACGTAATTTAGGTAAGCAATATTATGAAATTTTTATCACATTCCTATTACAGGACAATCAAAAGCAGGTAAAAGTTGTATGTTTGTAGCAAAAAAAGAGGAAATGAAAAACATATTATTGATTTTTATTATAGGGATAGCACTCACTTCTTGCACAAAAAAAGAAGGGCAAGGTGGTTCAGCTACAATAAAAGGTTTTGTTTATGAATATAAACAAAATCTCCTTGGAGACACCATTTCTCGATATGTTGCGGCAGATCAAGATGTTTCTATTATCTATGGTGATGATCATACATTTTACGATGATAATATTAAAACAAGCTACGATGGCTCTTTTGAATTTCCGTATCTTCACAAAGGGAAATACATTGTTTTTGTTTATGAGGATTGTTCTACATGTCTGAGTGGAAAAAAAGAAATATTGCATACAATTGAAATAACTAAAAAAAATCAGGTTATTGATTTAGACACAATTGATATTAGAAAACTATGATGCATAAATCTTGGCTTTTCTTATTTTTCATAGTCTTTATAAGCTATACTATTACCTCTCAAAGAAGATTATCTCAGGCTTGGATAGATTTGAGTATTAGCAAAAAATGTTTTAAAAAACTTGATGTTTCTTTGGGGATAACGAATAGAATTGGCGATTTGGGCATTCAAACTAATTTCTCGCAGTTTTCAGTAAAGTATAAATTATCTGATTGGATGAAACCATCTATTGATTATCGTTTGGTTAGTAATCGACAAGAAAATGGTGCTTATCAATTCAGCAATCGTTTTAACTCCAATATTCAGTTTTCTAAAGAGGTAAAACGTTTTGATTTTGGCTTGCGTTTACGCTATCAATATTCTTTTTCTAAATTAGTATCGCAGCAAAACGATCCAGAATTTGATTTGGCATATCGCATTAAACCTAGTTTTTCCTACGATATAAATAACAGTATTATTAGTCCAACTATGAGTGTTGAATATTTCTATAATCCAGAAAATTCTGCATTGGGAAATCGATTTACAAAAGCACGATACATTTTAGGATTTGATTTAGAGCTCAAAGGGTCACATGAGTTAACATTTGCTTATATTTTAGATCAACAGATTAATCTACCTGATCCTCTTCAAAAACACATTTTCTCGATTTCTTACAATTACAAGCTAAAATCTAAGAAAAAAACGCTTTAGTAAATAAGTCTTGGTTTTATCTTATGCAGTTTTATTAGGCTCAGGATTTACAGCATTTTCAAGGTCACGGTCAAACATATACATTCCACCGCTGTCAGCTCCAATCAATTTTAACTTATCCAACATGGATCTTGCCAAGGCCTCTTCTTCTAATTGTTCTGCAACATACCATTGCACAAAATTATGAGTAGTATAATCTTTCTCTTGCAAGCAAACATCTACTAGATTATTGATGCTCTCCGTTACACCAATCTCATGTTTAAGAAGAGATTCAAATACATTTTTTAAAGTAGAAAATTCCAATGGTGGTTTTTCAATGGAGGGGATTACTGCTTTTCCTCCTCGCTCGTTTACGAATTTCACCAATTTCAACATGTGAAAACGCTCTTCATCAGAATGCGTGTACATAAATTTAGCAGTTCCATTTAGACCATTATTTTCTGACCAAGATGCCATAGCTAAATAATACTGAGAAGAAGATGCTTCTTTGTGAATTTGCTCGTTTAATGCTTTTTCTACTCGATTATTCATGGATTTTTTTTACAAATTTACAAGAGTTTATCTTAAAACTCTAGGTCTGCTTCTATTTTTTTTCGAAAGGATAGAATCATTTTTTCAAATTCAAAAAAATAATTATTTCGTTCCTTCTCATTGACTTCACTTATTAAACTAGAATTTGCTAATTGCTTATCAAGTATCTGCTTAGAATCTAAAACATATTTTTTATCAATTGTTTGCAAATAATTCATGATATTATGAGTCAGAAAAATCCCGCTAGTTTCTTTACCTGAGTAATAAATGGTTGAGTCAGTATTTATAGTTTCATTCAAATACATTTCAAATTTATTTCCTTCGCTTGGTAATTCTTGTCCATAAATGAATTTTTTACCGATTTCCGCTTGAATTTGAAGGTGCTTGGAAAACAGTAACATTCTGTCGCATAAAAAAAGCGCATAACTAGGGTCTTCGAATAAATGAGACTTATAATAATATAAAATTTGCCGCATAAAACCCCGCATTAATTCTGGGTCAAAAATTTCTGTAGAAGGAATTGATGTATACAACTGAAGTATTTCTTCTCCAATAGCAAATGCCGTTTCACTTGTTTTCTCATGGAAATATTTGATTTTTTGGTATTCAGGAACAAGAAGATGTGTTTTTGCCCAAAAAAACAAACGAAAACGCATTAATTGAGGAAAGTTTACCAATTGAAAAATATGATTATTACTTATAGACATTATAAAATGGGGTTCTGATAAACTTTTTAAATTTCGCAAAGAATTTAAAATACCTTCCAAATAGGATTCCAATCGGAAATCAAATGAATCGAGTGGTTGATAATTAAAAATAGCTTGCCCACTATTTGCTTGAATAAGGAAATCAAAAGAAATATCGAAATGAATGCACAGGCGTTTAATCTCGTCTATTGTTAAACTCGTTTCTCCGCGGTAACGACGGTAAACGGCATCTGGACTAATATGCAAAACATCAGACAAGGCATTAGCTAAGGACTCTTTTCCAATTAATTTTAGTTTTATTATCTTAAATAATTCTTCTTGTGTTGTGCTCATAAAAAAATTAAAAATTTAGTCTTAAAATTATTCTTCGATGTAAACCCGGTGAACGCGGTTAGAAATAGATGTCATTATTTCATACGGAATTGACTCTAGCTTTATCGCAAGCTTTTCTAGCGTTTGATTTTCACCAATAATTTCAACCTCTTCTCCTACTTTAGCAGAAATGCCTGTTACGTCTACCATAATCATATCCATGCAAACTCTCCCAATTGTGGGGCAATAATTTCCTCGAATATAAACACCCCCATTTCCATTACTTAGACTTCTTTTAAAGCCGTCTGCATATCCCAGTGGAATAATTGCAATAGTATAGGATTTGTCAGAAATAAAGGTGCGAGAATACCCTACACTTTCTCCCTTTTCAATAGTTTTTATTTGTGAAACTACACTTTTCCACTTTAGAACAGGAACTATTTTTTTTGCAATTTCAGGGGATTTAGAAATGCCATACATTCCAATTCCTACCCGAACCATATCTAATTGTGCGCTTGAATAATTTATAATTCCCTCTGAATTAAGAAGGTGCCTACAAAACTTTGGAAAATAATGCTTGAGTTCTTCACAAACTAAATTAAATTGACTTATTTGAAATTGTGTAAAGTGAGGATCTTTTTGGTTATCAGCATCTGCAAGATGTGAATAAACACTTTCAATTTTTACTTCGGGTTGCGCTTGAATATATTCTACTAATTTTGGGACATCTGAAGTTTCAAAGCCCAAACGATTCATCCCAGTATCGAATTTTAAATGAATTGGAAAATCTTGGATATTTGAAGCAATTAGTTCATGCGTTAAATCATTTAATTGTTCGAAGGAATAAATTGCAGGTTCTAGCTGATAGCGAATGCACGTTTCAAAACCATCTTCTTCAGGATTCATTACTAAAATTGGGATTTTTACACCCGCTTTTCGTAATTCAAGCCCTTCATCAGAATACGCTACTCCTAATTTATCAACTCCTAATTTCTCTAAAAATAATGCTATTTTTTCTAGTCCTGCTCCGTAGGATTGCGCCTTAACCATTGCCAATAATTTTGTTTTTGGAAGAAGGAAACTTTTAAAAATCGATATGTTGTGTCTTAAAGCGCTCAGGTTAATTTCCAAAATGGTTTTATGGTGCTTTAACTTCAATTTATTTGCAAATTTTTCCATTTCAGAAGCGCGGGTGCCTTTAATTAATACAACAGCATCTTTTACAGATATTACTGGCGTTTCTTCAGGATGCACAATGTGAATTTCATCTGGTGTAAATGAATTAATCTGCTTGATTATAAGTTCTTCCAAATGAAGGTGCTCTTTATCTAGGCCAACGATTACAATTCTTTTCTTCTTTTCAGCCAGCGCTAATTGATGTTCTAATGAATAAACTAAGGCCTCTAAATCTAAGTTATATGTGTCATTAATAATAAGTGAGTTGTCAATTCCTTCAAAAGTTTCCAAACGCAAAGCAAGACGAGGAAGACTTTTGATAGCTTCGAGATCCAAACAAGAAAAAAATCTTGCTGTAGCCATAGCGATAATACCCGATTGAATACTTCCTTTATCTGAAAAAGGGAAATGAAGCATTTCTTTTGAAAAATCGCTGTCCACTATTTTTGAAGCATTAATAGCAGATATATCAGAAGAAGAAAGTTGAATAGTTGAAGAAATAATGGTTTGTTTTACATGCTTAAAAAGCTTAATTTGCTCCTGAATCATTTCATCTAAAGAACCAAAGTGATCTTTGTGGGACAGCTTAAGAGAAGTCAAAATACCATAATCCGGCTGTATCATTTGTGCTAAATTGTCCATTTCTCCTGGTTTTGAAATCCCTGCTTCAATGAGTGCAAAGTCACACTCTTCATGAAGATTCAATAAAGAAATTGCAACTCCAATTTGTGAATTATAACTCTTTGGACTTCTGCTGACCCTAAATTTTGAACTAAAAAAATGATAGACCCATTCTTTAATAGTTGTCTTTCCAATACTTCCGGCAATAGCAATAATTGGATAAGAAAACTTTTGTCTGTGACTTTGAGCGAGTTTTTGTAGTGCTCTGAGCGTATCATCAACTAAAATATAAGTGGCATCGTCATAAAAATGATCTTGACTTTTTGAAATTATAAAACAGGAGATTCCATTTTCATGTGCCGCTGAAATAAAATTATGTCCATCTCGAAAATTTCCTTGAAGAGCAAAAAA
>RFSL01000011.1 GCA_009923965.1 Flavobacteriia bacterium
TATCACCAATTTTAACATGTAACTTCTTTTGCATCTTTATTTAATTATAACACCTCAGGTGCCAATGAAACAATTTTCATGTAATTATTTTCTCTTAATTCTCTAGCTACAGGACCAAAAATACGCGTGCCTCTCATTTCACCAGTCTGATTAAGGATAACACATGCGTTATCATCAAAACGTATATAAGAACCATCTGGTCGACGAACTTCTTTTCTTGTGCGAACAACAACAGCTTTCGCTACTGTTCCTTTTTTAACGCCGCCGTTCGGCATAGCACTTTTTACTGTAACCACAATCTTGTCACCAACTGAAGCATATCTTCGTCTTGTTCCGCCTAATACGCGAATACACAACACCTCTTTAGCACCTGAATTGTCTGCGACTGATAGTCTGGATTCTGTTTGTATCATTTCTCCTTTTTATTTAGCTCTTTCGACAATTTCTACTAATCTCCAATTCTTAGTTTTACTCAATGGACGTGTTTCCATGATTTTAACAGTGTCACCAATGTTACAATCATTTTTCTCATCATGAGCAATAAACTTGGTAGTTTTCTTTACGAATTTCCCATATTTCGGATGTTTTACTTTTCGCTCAACAGAAACAACAATGGATTTTTCCATTTTGTCACTCATTACGACCCCGACTTTTTCTTTTCTTAAATTACGTGTTTCCATTTAGGCTTATTTTTTCAAGCATTAAGCTTGATTCGAACGTTTTGTTAATTCTGTATTTAATCTAGCAATAACTTTACGCATACTTGTAATTCTCAATGGATTCTCAATTGGAGCCATTTTATGCGTTAATTTTAAGTTTACGTACTGATTCTGAAAATCACTTAATCGATTTTTCAAATCTTCGTTTGATAGCTTTAAAATCTCTACTTGTTTCATTTTTCTTTTTTAAACTGGTATAACATAATCGTTGCGAACAACGAATTTGCATTTAACTGGTAATTTTTGTGCTGCCAAACGCATTGCTTCTTTAGCAATTTCGTAAGAAACACCATCTGCTTCAAACATAATGCGTCCAGGTTTAATTACAGCTACCCAATGACTTGGAGCACCTTTACCTTTTCCCATTCGTACTTCTGCCGGCTTAGATGTTACCGGTTTGTCAGGGAAAATGCGAATCCACACTTTTCCTTCACGTTTCATATATCGAGTAACGGCGATACGTGAGGCTTCTATCTGTCTTGATGTAATCCATCCAGGTTCCAAACACTTAAGAGCAAATGAACCAAAAGAAATTGTAGATCCTCTTTGTGCTAATCCACGATTCCTTCCTTTTTGTACTCTTCTAAATTTTGTTCTCTTAGGTTGTAACATTACTCTTAATTTATTATCTTACTTAATTTATTTTCTCTCTCTTCTCTTACCTGCATTAGGCTTTCGATCATTTGCAAAATTAGTATTGTTATTATTTGCAGCAGTTGATACTCCAACGTTAGGAGACAAATCTCTTTTTCCGTAAACTTCACCTCTACAAATCCAAACTTTTATACCAAGACGGCCATACGTTGTATGTGCCTCTGCTAAAGCATAGTCAATATCAGCTCTAAATGTATGAAGTGGAGTTCTTCCATCCTTGTACATTTCTGAACGTGCCATTTCAGCGCCGTTTAGTCGACCAGATATTTTTATTTTTATTCCTTCAGCTCCCATTCTCATTGTACTTGCAATTGCCATTTTAATTGCTCTTCGGAATGAAATACGAGCTTCAAGTTGTCTTGCAACTCCATCTGCTACTAAACGAGAATCAAGTTCCGGACGTTTAACTTCGAAAATATTAATTTGAATTTCTTTCTTCGTTAATTTTTTTAATTCTTCTTTAAGTTTATCAACTTCTTGACCACCTTTACCAATTATAACTCCTGGTCGCGCTGTATTGATAGTAACAGTAACTAGTTTTAAAGTTCTTTCAATAATTATTTTGGAAATACTTGCTTTAGTTAAACGAGCATTTAAGTACTTACGAATTTGATCATCCTCAACAATTTTGTCTTTGTAATCATTTCCACCATACCAATTAGATTCCCATCCGTGAATGTAGCCTAATCTATTTCCTATTGGATTTGTTTTTTGTCCCATTTCTTACTACTTATTTGGTTCCATCAACTACGATGGTAACATGGTTTGATCTTTTTCTAATTCTGTGCGCTCTACCTTGAGGTGCAGGTTGTATTCTCTTTAACATTGCTCCACCACCAACTTCGATAGATCGAACAACTAAATTTTCTTGTGTTATGTCTGCTCCTTCATTTTTCTGTTCCCAATTAGAGATTGCAGAACGTAACAACTTACCTAAGCTAACCGAAGCAATTTTTCCATTAAAATGAAGAATATTTAAAGCTTTATTCACTTCCATTCCTCTAATTAAATCTGCAACCAATCTCATTTTACGTGGTGAAATATTTGAATTATTCAACTTTGCAAACGCAATTGATTTTTTATTTTCCTTAATACTTTCAGCTCTTAGCCTTTTTCTTGCTCCCATGAGTATCTAATTTCTATCGTTTTTTATCTTTTTTGTTTCCTCCATGTCCTCGGAAGTTTCTCGTTGGAGAGAATTCACCAAGTTTGTGACCAACCATATTTTCAGTTGCAAAAACAGGAATAAATTTATTTCCATTATGTACAGCAAATGTTAAACCTACAAACTCAGGCGTAATAGTAGATGCGCGCGACCATGTTTTAATTACTGCTTTACTCTTCGCAACTTGTGCATCATCAACTCTTTTCATCAATTTATAATGAACAAAAGGCGGTTTTTTTAGTGAACGACTCATATCCTATTTTTTTCTTCTTTCAATAATTAACTTATCTGAATACTTGCTTTTAGATCTTGTTTTAAATCCTTTTGCAGGTATTCCATTTCTTGATCTTGGGTGACCTCCTGAATTTCTTCCTTCACCACCACCCATTGGGTGATCAACAGGATTCATTACAACACCTCTTACTCTTGGTCTGCGACCTAACCATCTTGAACGACCAGCTTTACCAGAAACAGCTAAATTGTGCTCTGAATTTGAAACCGATCCAATAGTTGCGATACATGTAACTAAAATCATTCTAGTTTCACCTGAAGGCATCTTTACAATTGCATATTTACCATCACGTGCATTAAGTTGCGCATACGTTCCAGCTCCTCTTGCAATTGAACCACCTTTACCAGGCTTCAATTCTATGTTATGGATTACAGTACCAAGAGGAATATCTGATAAATACATTGCATTACCAATATTTGGTGTTGCAGTTTTTCCCGATAAAAGTTGATCTCCAACTTTCATTCCATTTGGAGCAATGATATATCTTTTTTCTCCGTCAGCATAAAATAATAAAGCAATATTAGCAGTACGATTTGGGTCATACTCAATTGTTTTAACAGTAGCAGGAATATCAAACTTATCGCGTTTGAAATCGATGATACGGTATTTTTGTTTGTGGCCACCACCAATGTATCTCATTGTCATTCGACCATCATTATTTCTACCACCGGATTTCTTCATGCTCGACACCAAACTCTTTTCTGGAGTCGATGCTGTTATACCCTTAAATTCCAATGCCACTTTGTGACGTTGACCTGGAGTTGTTGGTTTAAATTTCTTTAGACTCATTGCCTTTTCTTAATAATTATTAAATAAATCTATAGTTTGACCATCTGCAACAGAGACTATCGCTTTTTTCCATTGTTTACTTTTTTGCTCAATAACACCTTTGTTTGTGTATTTTGCAGAAGAAGCACCACCACCATAATTCATTGTGCGAACATCAACAACATTGATACCATACATTTTCTCAACGGCTTTCTTAATTTCTAACTTATTTGCTTTTTTGTCAACTTCAAATGTGAAGCGATTTAGTGATTCACTACACATTGTAGCTTTCTCAGTAATGACAGGTTTTCTTATAATTGTCTGCATGATGATTAATTAAGTATCATTTCTATTTTTTTAACTGCACCTTCAGCTAAAATAATTTTTTTGGCATTCAACAAATCATAGGTATTAAATGAGTCTGCTGTTACGACCTTTACTTTCTTAAGGTTTCGTGATGCCAAGTAAACATTATCTGTATTTTCAGCAAGAATAAAAAGTACTTTTTGATCGTCTAATTTCAATGAAGTAATTAATGTCTTGAAATCTTTTGTTTTAGCTTCTGCAAAATTGATATCTTGCATTACAAGAATAGCGTCATTTTTTGCTTTAAAGGCAAATGCAGACTTACGAGCTAATCTTTTAAGCTTAATGTTTAATTTGAAGTGGTAATTTCTAGGACGTGGTCCAAAAATTCTTCCACCACCAACACGTGTTCCTGATTTTACACTACCAGCACGAGCTCCACCTGTTCCTTTTTGTTTTTTTATTTTTCTTGTAGAACCAGCAATTTCTGCACGTTCTTTAGATTTGTGTGTTCCTTGACGTTTATTCGCTAAATGTTGTTTAACATCTAAGTAAATAGCATGGTTATTTGGTTCGATACCAAAAATGTCGTCTGAAAGTGTTACGGATTTAGCTGTAACTGTTCCTGTTGCGTCGTATATTTTTGCTTTCATTACCTTCTAATTGTTAAAGTTGAACCATTTGCTCCTGGAACAGAACCTTTTACGATAAGGATATTCTTTTCAGCAATTACTTTTAATATTTGTAGGTTTGAGGCCATTCTATTTTTGTTACCCATTTGCCCACCCATTCGCATTCCTTTGAATACACGTGCAGGGTAAGAACAAGCGCCAATAGATCCTGGAGCACGAAGACGATTGTGCTGTCCGTGTGTCGCTTGACCAACTCCAGCAAATCCGTGTCGTCTCACAACACCTTGAAAACCTTTTCCTTTTGTAGTACCTACGACATCAACGAATTCTCCTTCAGCGAAGATAGCTACATCAATTTTATCACCAATCGTTACGTTATCAAAACCTTTGAACTCCACCAATTTTGCTTTAGGTGTTGTACTGGCATTTTTAAAGTGACCTTTCATTGCGTTTGGAGTATTCTTTTCTTTCTTTTCTCCAAATCCCAATTGAACGGCCTCGTAACCATCTCTGTCTTGTGTCTTAACCTGAGTTACAACACAAGGACCTGCTTCTATCACTGTGCATGGTAATGATTTACCCTCGGCACTGTAGATGCTAGTCATTCCGACTTTTCGACCAATAATTCCTGGCATATTCTTGTTATTAATTTATTTACACTTTAATTTCAACATCCACTCCACTTGGAAGCTCTAACTTCATCAATGCATCTACTGTTTTAGATGAGCTGCTATAAATGTCTAGCAATCTTTTGTAGGCACACAATTCAAATTGCTCTCGCGCTTTTTTCATTACGTGCGGAGAACGCAATACAGTATAAATTCTTTTGTGCGTTGGAAGAGGAATTGGACCACTTACAATTGCACCAGTAGACTTTACTGTTTTTACGATTTTCTCAGCCGATTTATCCAAAAGGTTGTGATCGTATGATTTTAATTTTATTCTAATTTTTTGACTCATCTTCTTTTAGTTTATTATGCTGAAACTTTACCGTTAGCTTTCGAAATTACATCTTCAGCAATATTTTTAGGAGCATCTGCATAGTGAGAAAATTCCATTGAATAGCTTGCTCTACCTGAAGTAACCGTTCGTAATTGAGTTACATAACCAAACATTTCTGATAAAGGAACGTCTGCTTTTAAAACTTTTGCTCCAGCTCTATCATCCATACCACGCATCATTCCGCGTCTTCTGTTTAAGTCACCAACAACATCACCCATATTTTCTTCTGGTGTAACAACTTCAAGTTTCATAATTGGTTCCAAAAGAACTGGGCTACATAACTTCATAGAATTTCTATAAGCCATTTTAGCACATAATTCAAAGGACAATGAATCTGAATCGACTGCGTGGAATGAACCATCAATTAATTCTACTTTCATTGCTTCAACTGGGAATCCAGCTAAAACACCATTTTTCATGGAATCTTTAAATCCTTTTTCAACAGAAGGAATAAATTCACGAGGAATATTACCTCCTTTTATGCTGTTAATGAATTCCAATCCAATTTTTTCAGGATTATCTTGAGGGGAAATTTTAACCAATATATCAGCAAATTTACCTCGACCACCTGTTTGTTTTTTAAATACTTCACGGTGATCAGTTTTACCTGATATATTTTCTCTGTAAGCAACTTGAGGATCACCTTGATTAACTTCAACTCTAAATTCTCTTTTTAATCGGTCAATAATAATTTCAAGATGAAGTTCACCCATTCCAGAAATGATAGTTTGACCTGTCTCTTCATCTGTATTTACACGGAATGTAGGATCTTCTTCAGAAAGCTTAGATAATCCAATAGATAATCTATCTGTATCTGCTTGAGTTTTTGGCTCTATTGCTAATCCAATAACTGGCTCAGGGAATACCATTGATTCAAGAATAATAGGTGCATTTTCTGCACACAAAGTATCTCCAGTTTTGATATCTTTAAATCCAACTACTGCACCAATATCTCCAGCTCCAAGTTCGTTAATTTGGTTTTGCTTATTAGCATGCATTTGAAAAATACGAGAAATCCGTTCTTTATCTCCAGATCTTGTGTTTAATACATAAGAACCTGCAGCTAATTTACCCGAATAAGCACGAACAAAGCAAAGTCGACCAACAAAAGGATCGGTTGCAATTTTGAATGCTAATCCAGCAAAAGGCTCATCAAATGATGGTTTTCTTAATACTTCTTGGTCATTTTTTGGGTTAATACCAACAATTCCTTCGATATCCATAGGAGACGGAAGAATTTCCATTACCATGTCAAGCATTGCCTGTACTCCTTTGTTCTTAAATGCAGAACCACACATCATTGGAACAACTTTTCCAGATATTGTAGCAGCTCTCAAAGCATTTAAAATTTCTCGTTCTGTTAAAGAATTTTCATCTTCAAAGAATTTCTCCATTAAAGACTCATCAAATTCAGCAACAGCTTCTAATAATTCACTTCTTAATTGTCTTGCTTCTTCAATAACATCTGCAGGAATTTCAATTTCCTGAAATGTCATTCCTAAATCTTCTTCATTCCAAGTAATTCCTTTGAAGTTAATAAGATCTACAACCCCTTGAAAATTATCTTCTGAACCAATGTTTATTTGTAATGGTAGTGCATGGCTTCCAAGCATTGTTTTAACTTGCTTACAAACTTTTAAAAAGTCTGCTCCTTGACGATCCATTTTGTTTACAAAACCAATACGAGGAACATTATAGTTATTAGCTAGTCTCCAATTCGTTTCAGATTGAGGCTCTACACCATCAACAGCAGAAAATAGAAATACCAGTCCATCAAGAACACGAAGAGAACGATTTACCTCAACTGTAAAGTCAACGTGTCCGGGAGTATCAATAATGTTTACGTGATAAAGCTCATTTCTGTATTTCCAATTTAAAGTTGTAGCTGCAGACGTAATTGTAATTCCTCTTTCTTGCTCTTGCTCCATCCAATCCATAGTTGCAGCACCGTCATGAACTTCTCCAATCTTGTGACTAACACCACCGTAGAACAAAATACGTTCTGTAGTAGTCGTTTTTCCTGCATCGATATGAGCAGCAATTCCAATGTTACGTGTATATTTAAGGTCTCTTGCCATTACTTAGAATCTAAAATGTGAAAACGCTTTATTTGCTTCAGCCATACGTGTTGTATCTTCTTTCTTCTTGTATGCAGCTCCCTCTTCTTTTGAAGCAGCAATGATTTCAGAAGCTAAACGTTGTGACATTGTTTTTTCGTTTCTTTTTCGTGAATAACCAATTAACCATTTCATAGCTAATGAAGCTTTTCTCTCATCACGAACAGGTGTAGGAATTTGAAATGTTGCACCACCAACACGACGACTTTTTACTTCGACAATTGGCGTAATATTTTCCAATGCTTTTTTCCAAACATCTATTCCTTCTTGATCTTCAATTTTTTTGTTGATTAATTCTATTGCATCATAGAATATTCTAAATGCTATACTTTTTTTACCTGATAGCATTAAGTTGTTTACAAATTTTGTTACTACCACATCGTTAAACTTCGGATCTGGCAGAATCGCAATTTTTTTGGCTTTTCTTCTTCTCATTTTCTAATGCTTATTAATTATTTCTGCTTAGGACGTTTCGTTCCATACTTTGATCTTCTTTGACTTCTTCCTTGTACACCTGCTGTATCTTCAGCACCGCGAACAATGTGATAACGTACTCCTGGAAGATCTTTTACTCTTCCTCCGCGAACAAGTACTAGGGAGTGTTCTTGAAGATTGTGGCCTTCACCACCAATGTATGCGTTGACTTCTTTCCCGTTCGTTAAACGAACACGCGCCACTTTACGCATTGCCGAGTTTGGCTTTTTTGGTGTAGTCGTGTATACACGAACACAAACACCTTTACGTTGTGGACATGAATCAAGCGCAGCAGATTTACTTTTCTTCACTACCGCAGTTCTTCCTTTGCGAACTAATTGTTGAATAGTTGGCATAAAATACTCTTAATTTAAATAAATAATTAATCCTCAAACGTACTTTGAGGGGTGCAAAGATACCTTTTTTAATTTACTACGCAACTATGAATTGAAAAAAAAATGAGTTTTTTACTGAAAAAAGTCTTAGTAATTGTTTTTCAGATAGTTTCCAAAATAAAAAAAGCTCCAAAAGGAGCTTGCATTATAAAATAATTCAAATTTTTTAGAGTGTTTTCTTGATGGCCTCAATAAGACGTTTTACGTTTGGAAGTGCTTCATCAATTAAGCTTGGAGAAAACGCAAAAGGTGTGTCAGTTTGAGTTACACGCATTACTGGTGCATCTAAGTAATCAAAAGCATACCGTTGAACATGATAAGCAATTTCGGATGAAATAGATGCCAAGGGCCAAGATTCTTCCAATACCACACAGCGGTTTGTTTTTTTGATTGATTCAACAATAGTTTCGTAGTCTAAAGGTCGAATTGTTCTTAAATCGATTACTTCAACTTCAATATTTTCTTTTGCTAGTATTTCAGCTGCTTCAAGCGCAACTTTCATTATTTTTCCAAATGAAACTAAGGTAACATCTGAACCTTTTCTTTTAATATCAGCAACTCCTATTGGAATAATATATTCTCCTTCGGGAACCTCTCCTTTATCGCCATACATTTTCTCAGATTCTAAAAACACAACCGGGTCCTCGTCTCGAATTGCAGCTTTTAGTAAACCTTTAGCATCTGCAGGATTTGATGGTGTAATTACTTTAAGTCCGGGAACGTGTGCGTAAAAAGCTTCAAAACTCTGAGAATGAGTTGCACCAAGCTGTCCGGCAGTACCATTCCCACCTCTAAAAACGATTGGGCAGTGGTATTGACCTCCTGACATTTGCATCATTTTCGCTGCTGAATTTATAATTTGATCAGCTGCAAGAATTGCAAAATTCCAAGTCATAAACTCAACAATTGGTTTTAAACCATTCATAGATGCACCAACTGCAATTCCTGTAAAACCAAGTTCTGCAATGGGCGTGTCAATGACTCTTTTTGGTCCAAATTCATCAAGCATTCCCTGTGAAACCTTATATGCACCATTATATTCAGCAACTTCTTCACCTAAAAGAAAGACGTTTTTATCCCTTCTCATTTCCTCAGTCATTGCCTCTCTTAAAGCTTCTCTAAATTGTATCGTTTTCATAATTTTTTAAATGTCGGTGCAAAGGTATTAATAAGAATTAAAAAGCTAAGAGATTTATGCAACTTTAAGACTAGCTATTTTTGATTTACTGAATTGAGAATTTGCATAATCAAGTGAGACATTAAATGTTTTTAAATTTAGAGAAGGAATTTCAAACATTGCATCAGTTAAAATAGCCTCGCAAATTGAGCGTAATCCTCTGGCTCCCAATTTAAATTCCAAGGCTTTTTTGACGATGAAATCAAGTGTTTCATTTTCAAAGCTAAGTTTCACGCCATCAATATCAAACAAGCTTATATATTGTTTAATTAGCGCATTTTTAGGCTCTGTGAGAATGCGTTTTAAATCATTTTCATTTAGTGGTTCAAGATAAGATAAAACAGGAAATCTACCGATTAATTCAGGGATTAAACCATATGTTTTAATATCTGTTGGCGTAATATATTTAAGAAGTGATTCATTTTCTATATTTTCTTCTGAGCTTGAACTAAATCCAATTGTTTGTCTGTTAACACGACTTGCAATAATTTGCTCAATGCCATCAAATGCACCACCACAAATAAATAAAATATTTTTTGTGTCAATTTGCACTAATTTTTGTTCAGGGTGTTTTCTTCCTCCTTGAGGCGGAACACTTACAATGCAACCTTCCAATAATTTCAGTAAAGCTTGTTGAACTCCTTCTCCAGAGACATCTCGCGTAATAGAAGGGTTATCATTTTTCCGAGCTACTTTATCAATTTCATCAATAAAAACAATTCCTTTTTGAGTAGATTCAACATTGTAGTCAGCTGCTTGCAATAAACGAGAAAGAATGCTTTCAACATCTTCCCCAACATATCCTGCTTGAGTTAAAACTGTTGCATCTGCAATACAAAATGGAACATTTAGCATTTTTGCAATTGTTTTAGCGAGTAAAGTTTTCCCAGTTCCAGTTCGCCCTACTAAAATAACATTGGATTTATCAATTTCAACACCCTCTTTTTCAGAGCTAAATTTTAAGCGCTTAAAATGATTGTAAACAGCAACAGATAGCACTTTTTTTGCTTCATCTTGCCCAATTACATATTCATCTAATAGTATTTTAATTTCAGCTGGCTTATGAATATTTATTTCAGTAGTATTTTTTAAAACATTCTTAGAGACATTTGTTTCGCCTACTTCCTCACTGACAATTCTATTTGCTTGAACAGCACAGCTATCGCAAATATGTCCAGAAACACCAGCTATTAACATTTGGACATTTGCACGATTTGCCCCACAAAAAGAACAAGTCGTTTCTTTCTTTGCCATGAATATTATTTTGGATTGCGTAAAAGAACTTCATCTACCATTCCATATTCTTTAGCTTCTTGAGATGTTAACCAATAATCTCGGTCTGAATCTGCCCAAACCTTATCGTATGTTTGTTTGGAATGTAGTGCTATAATATCGTATAGTTCTTTCTTAAGTTTTTGTATTTCACGTGCAGTAATTTCAATATCTGAGGCTTGTCCTTGCGCGCCACCTAAGGGTTGATGAATCATAACGCGTGAATGTTTTAAAGCACTTCTTTTACCATCAGCACCAGCGCATAAAAGAACTGCACCCATAGAAGCCGCCATTCCTGTACAAATTGTCGCAACATCTGGACGGATATATTGCATTGTGTCATAAATACCAAGTCCTGCATAAACAGAACCTCCTGGTGAATTTAGGTAGATTTGAATATCTTTTTTAGCATCTACAGATTCTAGAAACAACAATTGTGCATTGATGATATTTGCAACTTGGTCATTAATGCCTGTACCTAAAAATATTATTCTATCCATCATTAATCTTGAAAAAACATCCATTTGAGTCATATTCATAGGACGTTCTTCAATAATATAAGGTGTTAGTGAAGACTCTATATAGTGATCTACAACCATACTGTTGATTCCAAGATGCTTTGTAGCATACTTTCTAAATTCGTTTCCGTCAATCATTTTGTATTTTTTTAATTTGGTATAAAATTAACCAAAGTCAGTTAAATATTTTCCTTTTTAGTAATATAAAGTTTATAGAAAAAAAAATCCCAGATAACTGGGATTTTAATAGTTCTTTTTTTTAGAATTCTAATTTACTGCTGATGAAAATGTTGTATCATTCATAAATTTTAAAAACTCACGATCTTTTGAAGCTTTAGTCTTTAAATTTGAATCCTTCGCGAAAGCTTGTTTTAAGTTAGTGACAACTGCATCTACGCTTTCTCCATTTCTTGCAGCAATAATCGCTTTTAAGTAAAGAGATTCAGAGGTAGTGGTAATAGCACTTAAAACTTTAGTTGCTTGAGGTAATTTACCTTGAAGTGTTAAGGCAAGAGCTTTATTAAAAGAGTCATCTTTTAAGTTGTTTTCAGCTTTTGAATAATTTCCACTCATAATATTTAGAATTGCATTATTATATGCTAGAATAGAGCTATTTTTAGGATCTACTGATTTTGCTTGTCCCATTAATTTTATTGCTTGTGATTTATTCCCATCAAGTAAAATAACACCTGCTAAATTATTTTTAGATGATGTATTATCTTTTAGTGAACTTGCTTTTTCAAAACTAGTTTTAGCATCTGAAATACGATTTTGAGAAAAAAGGATAGCACCTAAATTATTATGCCCTCTATAATCAGAATCAAAATTAGAAGTAGCTAACTGATAAATTCGTGCTTTTTCATTCAAGTCTTGTGTTAGATTTTTTGCCGCATAAAGCAATTCCTCTACTCCTAAAATAGATCGATTACTTATCGATGCTTGCACTATTTCGTCATCTGTTAAACCATTTTCAGTGTAGTTGATTACAATATTTGCACGTCTAATTTTAGGAAATACATCTTTTTCTAATTCAGTATATGATTTTCCCAAATTTATCATTTCTGTTTCGCGTTTAACTGGATCTTTTGTCATTTCTAATATTCGAATAAAAAGGTTTTTATCTGCATCAGAAATAGATTTAGATAGGGATAATTGTTCTTTAAATCCATCATAATCTTCACCTTTTCCTTGTATTATATAATTCGCAGTATCAGTATAACCAGCTATTTTTGCTTTTTTCATTAATGATATTAGCGAAGTTCTAGCTGATTTTGTTCTTTCGATTGATAAATTAGAATTATTATCTTCAACTCCATCAGGTGAAGCATATCCAACAATATTAATTGAATTAATTTTAATTTTTGGATTTAACGGGGATTCTTTTATCCAAACTATCAAATCATTTATATCTTCATCTTTTAATTCATTTGCTTTAACAATAGTTTGACTTCGATCAAAATAGATTGTAGCAGATTTTGTTTTATCAACTGAACGAATAATAGCATCATCTTCGTAAATCATTTTAAATTCTTTTTTAACCATCAAAGGTGTTACTATGGTTGCATCTGCGATTTTCTTTTCAGTTAAGGTCAATTTTTCTTTTAATCCTTTAAAAACTTTCCCTGAGATTTTAACATCTGCTGCTAACATATCTGAGGAATAAGGGACTGACATTTCAAAATTCACTGTTCCACCGGGTTTAAAAAAAACAGTTTGACCATTTCCTGTAACTTTTTCTCCTTGTATAATCCATGTGCCAATTGCTGTATTACCTATTTTTGGAGTAATTTCTGCTCTTATTTTCTTTTGAATGCCTTTTTCTGGAACATTAACAACTACAGTAAAACGCAAGCTGTCGCCATGCATTTCAAGTGGGTTCGGATTAACAGAATAAGTAAAATCCTTAACGAGATCACAAGAAATTAAAGAAATCAAAAGACTTCCGAAAATTAAAATGGTTGAAAAACGATTCATTTTTTTATGTTTTAGATAAATTATAATTGCAAATTTAAAAAGTTATTACTACTATTTTAATTACAATCACTTTTTTTTTAAAAAATAATT
>RFSL01000101.1 GCA_009923965.1 Flavobacteriia bacterium
ATTTACCAACACCCTTACTTCTATATTTTTCTAGAACAACAATATTGTCTAATTCCAAGTATTTCCCGCACCATAATTTTGTTCCAATCCAGAATCCACTAATGCCAATACAAATTTCACCATCAAATACAGCAACTTGACCATAATTGTGAGGTAACATTTGATCCAACTCACGATAGTATTCTTCAACCGTTAAACTGGGATAAATAGCATGAAGAACTGAGATATGACTCATCATTTCATCCTTACCCTGTAATTCTCTAATAGTTAACATTTTACTTTATTAAATTCTTTTCAAATAACTCAAATATTCTTCTGTATTCATCATACCAAGAAGATGCTTCCTTAAAACCGTGTGCTTCAACAGGATAAACTGCTAATTCCCAGTTTTTCTTTCCAAGTTCAATAAATCGCTGACTTAAGCGAACAACATCTTGAAATTGCACGTTATCATCTACCATTCCGTGAAGCATTATGAGAGGTTTACTTAAATTCTCTGCAAAATAAATCGGAGAACTTTTGCGATAAGCATCTGGATCTGTTTCCGGATAATTAAGAATATTACTAGTGTATTCGTGGTTATAATGAGCCCAATCAGTAACTGAACGCAAAGCAGCAGCGCAATTAAATTCATTTGGTTTTGTAAGTAAGCCCATTAAACTTATAAATCCACCATAAGATCCACCATAAATTCCCACGCGATTAGAATCAATTCCATGCTGTTTTACCAAAAAATCTTTGGCGTCAATAAAATCATCCAAATCTCTCCCTCCCATAAATCGATAAATTGCGGTACGGTAATCTCTCCCATAGCCTTCACTAGCTCGGTAATCAACATCTAAAACAGTATATCCAAGATCGCAAAGTAAGTTGTGAAACATATATTCTCGGTAATAATTACTCCAATAGTTATGAGCATTTTGTAAATAACCGGCACCATGAACAAATAATACAGCCGCGCCATTTTTAATTTCTGTCTTTGGTTCATATATTCTAGCTGCAACTGAAATGCCATCACTTGCTTTGAATTGAATAACTGGAGGTTTCCGCCAAGAATAAGACTGGAATTTTGAGGAAACAGAATGCGTTATTTGGGTTATTTTAGTATTTGGGGAATTACTTGCAAGGTATAATTCCCACGGAGTATTTGAATTAGAATAACGAATCAATAAAGATTTTTCGTCAGGTGAAATTTGTACATCGTGAAATCCATCTGCACTTAGAATTGTTGTCCAAGCTGAACTTTTGATATCCAAATGATAAAAATCTCGGTTTCCAGGATGAGATTTGTTTGCTGTAATAAAAAAGCGCTTTTTATCTTTTGAAAGTTGTACTTGGTGTATTTCAAAATTCCCAGAACTTATTGCTTTTTTAGTTCCTGTTTCTATATCAAAAGAATAAAGATGAGAATAACCTGTTTCTTCTGATTGAAAATAAAAGGACTTTCCATCTTCCAACCAATCTAAAACAGCAACTTCTTCATTCCAAGAAGATATTCCTGGTCCACCAATCCATGCTTCATCATGTTGATGGTTCAATTCCTTAATAGTTAATTTTTCTAAATCAACTAATACAATCCAACGATCCTTGTTGTCAGCACTGCGAATATCACACAAAGCCAAATTACTCGTTTTGGAGAATTTCAATGGGTGAATAAACAAACTCCTATCTTTTTCATAGCGTGAGGAAGTCAAGGTATCAATATAACTCGGTTTTTTACGAATATCTGTCAATCCAGATAAATCAATTGATGACAATGAATCTGCTGATTTTAAAGACAGAATAAGTAAGTACTGATTGGGTTCATTTTTACTTACTTTGGCTCTGGCATTTGAGGTTTTAACCTTTCCATCTCGTGTTATAAATTCAGGGACTAAAGTTTCTTTTTCAAGTTCTTCACTTCGCAATATTACAGCAACAAATTTTCCACTTGGATTTATCTGAACACTTGATAGCGTAGAAAGCCCTAAATAATTTAAGCGCTGTCGAGGAAACAACTTAAATTCTCCCTCTGTTTTTTTCCATGCTTTATTTTTATCCTTGTCTTTAAAAAACTCAAATAACTCTTCCTGTTGCTTGAATAAAAAGTTAGAATCTATTTTCTCATCTTTTTTTTCTCCCAAGATAAAATTTGTTAATTGCCGCAATGATGATTTTCCATCTTTATTCTGCCATTCAAAGAGATTTATTCCTTGTTGAAAAACAAGTTTATTAGCATCATTTAATCGCTGTATATTCTGAATATCTTGCATTCCCTGATAACACAAATAAATTTGGTTATTCATCTTATCAACTGAAGCAAGGGTGTTGTCTCTTTCAAAATACACAAGATTGTAAGCATCTTGACTCAAATCATAAGCAATTGTTTGAACCCTTGCTATTGAATCTAGCTTTTGAATTGTCTTAGATTTAAGATCAAATTGATGCAAAGAATTACCACGATCTTTTTCCGCTCTGTAATCAAAATAAATTTTTGTGCCATCGTATGACCAGTATGGATTTTCAGGTAGATATCCAACAAAGTCGGGTCCCTTCATGATTTCTTTTAAGTCTAACTGCGAGTGGCAAAAGTCAGCACAATAAAATAATCCAAGAAATAGAGAAATGCAAATTTTCATTGCTGTAAAAATAGTTTTAATTTCTTTTTTTATTGCTACTTTAGCACTTCAAAAATGAAAATACTTAAATTATGACTAGAATGAAAAGTACACTTGTGGCGATTTCACTATTTCTTGGCTTTTTTGTAAGAGCAGACGAAGGAATGTGGTTCTTAATGTTCATTGAAAGATTGAATCACCGCGACATGCAAAAAATGGGACTTCAATTAACTACTGAAGAAATTTATAGCGTAAATAATTCAAGCCTAAAAGATGCTGTTGTCCAATTCAATGGTGGCTGCACAGCTGAGTTAATATCCAAAGATGGTTTAGTATTGACAAATCATCACTGTGGATTTGATGCAATTGCAGAACTGTCAACTCCTGAAAAAGATTATTTAACAAATGGCTATTGGGCTGCAACAAGAGCAGATGAGTTAAAACCAAGCTCATTATTCGTTCGCTTTTTTGTGAGAATGGATGATGTTACTAAACGAATTTTAGGAAAGTTAAATGACTCTATGTCAGAAGCTGAACGCGAAATTCTAATAAAAGAAGAAATTACAATGATAGAAAATGAAAATAATGGTGGTGGAAAATATACTGTCAGCGTTCGCCCATTCTTTCAAGGAAATGAATATTATTATTTTGTATATCAAGATTTCAAAGATGTTCGTCTGGTAGGAACGCCTCCAAATAGTGTCGGGAAATTTGGCGGAGACACAGATAATTGGGAATGGCCAAGACATACAGGAGATTTCTCGATGTTTCGAGTGTATGCTGATGCAAATGGAGATCCAGCGAATTATTCTACATCAAATGTCCCACTTAAACCAAAGCATCATTTACCAGTTAACATACAAGGTTTTAAAGAAAATGATTTTGCAATGATTCTTGGATATCCAGGAAGAACAAATCGTTGGTTGCCTGCAAGTGGAATTGATCAAAATGTAAAATTTGCTTATCCAGCTTGGGTTGAAGCTGCAAAAACAGTGATGGATGGGATGAAAAAATACATGGATAAAGATGATGCCGTTCGTTTAAATTATGCTTCTAAATATGCATCTACAGCGAATTACTGGAAAAATCGTCAAGGAATGATTGATGCCTTAAGTAAATTTAAAACAGCTAATTCTAAAGCATTAAATGAAGCAAAATTTAATACATGGGCAAATAAAAAAGAAAATGCAGCCAAATATGGAAAAGTAGTAGAAACAATAAATACTTACTATGCTGCAACGAATGAAAAATCCCGTCATGATAATTACTTAAATATTTTATTAAGGGGCTCGGCTTATGCAGTAATATCAAGATCATTGGGCATGCAATTGGAAGCTTATGTTAAAGCTGATGAGGCAAAAAGAGCAACAATGAAAGATGGCTTGGTTTCTTCAATAAACGATTTTTTTAACAGTATTTATCTTCCTGCAGAAAAAGACATTCTAACAGATGGGCTTAATTTATATGCTAAAAAAGCCGGATACCCACTTGTTTCTACTTTAACTCTTAACATGAATAAATACAATGGTGATTTTACTTCTTATGTGGCAAACTTATTTGAGTTAAGTCTTTTTACTTCTAAATCTCGCTTACTTGCATTCATTGAATTACCGAGTGAAGGTCAACTTGGAATGGATCCACTTATGCGATTTTCAGCTGAAATGATAACTCACCTCAATTATCGCACGGAAGAATTAAAAACACTACAAGTTGATTATTCTAAAGCTTTTCGCTTATTAGTTGATGGAATGCGTCTTTCTGGTTTAAGTCCTGTTACTTATCCAGATGCAAACAGTACACTTCGTCTAACTTACGGAAAAGTAAGTGCTTTACCAGCAGATAAGAGAAATGATGCAAAAGTGAATTATTATACAACTTTGCAAGGGGCAATTAAAAAATACAAG
>RFSL01000102.1 GCA_009923965.1 Flavobacteriia bacterium
AAAAACAAATTTTACTTAAATTCACTAAATTCGCAGTCATAATTAAATTCTAACCAACTTAAAGTAGATAAATGAAAGTAACAGTCGTAGGAGCCGGTAATGTTGGCGCAACTTGTGCAGATGTTCTCGCTCAAAGAGAAATTGCCAATGAAATTGTTTTATTGGATATCAAAGAAGGATTTGCAGAAGGGAAAGCTCTTGATATTTGGCAAACATCACCCATAAATTTGTATGATTCAAGAACAGTTGGTTCGACAAATGATTATGAAAAAACAAAAGATTCAGATGTTGTGGTTATCACTTCTGGTCTACCCCGCAAACCTGGAATGTCACGTGACGATCTTATAGCTACAAATGCTGGCATCGTAAAGACAGTTACTGAAAGCATTGTAAAATATTCTCCAAATGCGATTATAATTATCGTTTCTAATCCATTAGATGTGATGACCTATTGCGCTTATTTACACGCAAAAACAGATTCTAGAAAAGTATTTGGAATGGCAGGTGTATTAGATACAGCGCGTTATAGAGCATTTTTAGCAGAAGAATTAAATGTTTCTCCAAAAGATATTCAGGCTGTATTGATGGGTGGACATGGAGATACAATGGTTCCATTACCTCGTTATACAACAGTTGGTGGGATTCCGGTAACTGAATTAATTGAAGAAAGTAAATTAAATGAAATTATCGAACGCGCTAAGTTTGGTGGAGGCGAGATGGTTAAATTATTAGGAACATCTGCTTGGTATGCTCCGGGAGCTGCAGCTGCACAAATGGTAGAAGCAGTAGTTCGAGATCAAAAAAGAATATTTCCAGTTTGCGCTTGGTTGCAAGGAGAATATGGCATGAAAGACATTTATCTTGGTGTTCCAGTTATTCTTGGCAAGAACGGTATCGAAAAAATTATAGAATTGAAATTAAATCCAGCAGAAAAAGCCTTGTTGGCAGAGTCAGCAGAAGCGGTAAAAGGTGTTATGAATGTTTTGGATACAATGAATGCAAATGCATAAGAGTATTTAGCTATATTAAATTAAGAAGGCGAGTTTAACTCGCCTTTTTTTTGATTAAAATCAGGAATTATCACTTCCCAATTGATTCTTAATATCTGTAGTGCTCTGCTTTAAATGGTCCTTCAACAGCAACTCCAATATAATCAGCTTGGTCGCTTGAAAGTGTTTCCAATTCCACACCAATTTTTGCAAGGTGCAAACGTGCTACTTTTTCATCTAAATATTTAGGGAGCATGTACACATCATTTTTGTAATTAGCAGAATTTTGCCATAATTCTATTTGTGCCAATGTCTGATTTGTAAATGAATTAGACATCACAAAAGAGGGATGTCCTGTAGCACAACCTAAGTTTACTAAACGACCTTCTGCTAAAACAATAATGTCTTTTCCATTTATGTTATACAAGTCAACTTGAGGTTTAATTTCATTCTTTGTATGTCCGTGATTTCCATTTAACCAAGCCATATCAATTTCATTGTCAAAATGACCAATGTTGCAAACAATTGCCTTATCTTTCATTTTTTCAAAGTGTCTTCCAACTACGATATTTTTATTTCCTGTAGTTGTAACAATGATATCTCCTAAATGAACTACAGTGTCCAATCTTTTTACTTCGAATCCATCCATTGCAGCTTGAAGTGCACAAATTGGATCAATTTCAGTAACAATTACTCGAGCTCCTGCGCCTTTTAAAGAAGCAGCCGAACCTTTTCCAACATCTCCGTAGCCACAAACAACGGCAACTTTTCCTGCCATCATTGTATCGGTTGCTCTACGAATTGAATCTACTAAAGATTCTTTACAGCCATATTTATTATCGAACTTTGATTTCGTAACAGAATCATTTACGTTTATCGCAGGCATTACAAGCGTACCATTTTTAACACGTTCGTACAAACGGTGAACACCTGTTGTTGTTTCTTCAGAAAGTCCTTTTATTCCTGCAGTTAATTCTGGAAAGCGGTCAAAAACCATATTTGTTAAATCTCCACCATCATCTAAAATCATGTTCAAGGGTTGATTGTCCTTAAAAGCAAAAATTGTCTGCTCTATGCACCAATCAAATTCTTCTTCTCCCATTCCTTTCCAAGCAAAAACAGGAATTCCAGCAGCAGCAATTGCAGCAGCGGCATGATCTTGTGTGGAGAAAATGTTACAAGATGACCAAGAAACTTCTGCTCCAAGATCAATTAAAGTTTCAATTAAAACGGCTGTTTGAATGGTCATGTGTAAGCAACCTGCAATACGCGCTCCAGCTAAGGGCTTAGAAGCACCATATTCCTCACGTAAGGCCATTAAGCCGGGCATTTCTGCCTCTGCCAATCTGATTTCTTTTCTTCCCCAAGCTGCAAGACTTATGTCTTTTACCTTGTGTGCTAATTTCTCTGATGTGTTGCTCATTTATTTTTTGATTTTGTAGGGTGCAAATTTAAGATATTTTTTTATTAAATCCGTTCTTTAATTAGCTGAACTAAGCCATTTATAAAAAGTGGGTGAGTATTTGAACTTGGAACAAGCTGAACTTTTTTGCCTCCATGTTTTTCAAAAATTTCTTGGTATTCTGTACCAATTTCTATGATTGTTTCAAGGCAGTCTGCAACAAATGCGGGACTAAAAACCAATAGATTCTTCGCGCCTTTTTTACCCCATTCTTCTACTACTTTATCAGAAAATGGAGTCAGCCACTTTTTGTCCAAGCGTGATTGAAAACAAACGGTGAACTGCGATTCGTGAATACCAAGTTTTGCAGCAATGAGTCGCGTAGTTGCAAAGGAAGTTGCTTTGTAGCAAAATTTATTTTTTTCGTTTACTTCACTCTCGCAGGGTTGATCGCCACATAAATCTTTTCCTTCATAAACTTTATCAACTTGTCTTTCTGGGAGACCATGATAGGAGAATAGTATATGGTCAAAACTTGCTAAATTAAATTCTTTTGCACGCTCAACGATAGAGTCAATGTATCCTTCGTTGTCCCAAAACTGGTTTATAATTTTAATTTCTGGAATTACCCACCATTTTCCGATTATTTGCATTGCTTTTTCAATTGCTGAACCAGATGATGCACTAGCATACTGCGGAAAAAGAGGAAGAATTATAATTTGGTCATAATTTGCTAAGCACATTTTTTCTAGCACAGATTCCATTGAAGGATTTTTATAGCGCATGGCCATTTCAACTGTAATATCTTCACCCTTAAATGCTTCTTGCACTTTTTCCTGAACTGCAAGCGAGTTTTCTAAAAGAGGTGAAACACCTTTTCCATGCTCCCACAATTCTTTATAGATTTTTGCTGATTTTGGAGCTCGAAAAGGAACAATGACACCATTCACCAATATTTTTCTCAGGAGCCAGGGAATATCGATTACTCTACCATCATTTAAGAATTCGGATAAATAGCTCCGCACATCTCTTGTACTTGGACTATCCGGTGTTCCTAATTGTAAGAGTAAAACTCCTGTTTTTTTCATTTTAAAATTATTTTATCCTATTTTAGAACAAGTATGTTTGTTGAAAGTTCAAAGGTAATCACATTCTCGAATAATTTATTCTCCTAACTTTGCCACATGGTTGATTTTTCAAATTTACTAGCAATAAAATCTGATGCAGATTTCGAGAGAATTGCCTTGGAGGTCTTTCATTATCAACTAAAAAATTGTAGCATTTATAGAGATTATGTTCACCTATTAAATCGTCAAAATGCAAAGTCTTTAGAAGAAATTCCATTTTTACCGATTGAATTCTTTAAGACTAATGAAATTTATTGCGGTCAAAAAAGCAGTAATGATATTTTGTTTTTAAGCAGTGGAACTGGAAATAGTGCACGCAGTAAACACCTTGTTCGCGATATTAAGTTGTATGAATCTAATTTTAGAGCGATTTATCATCAATTTTTTGGTGCTATTTCGAACCATGTTATTTTAGCTTTATTACCAAATTACCAAGAGCAGGGGAATTCAAGTTTGGTGTACATGGTAGATACTTTGATAAGGGATTCAGGAAATCTCTTATCTGGTTTTTTGTTAAATGAACCTGAGGAAATCGAAATTCGCTATAAAAAAGCATGCGCTTCAGGTAAAAAAGTTATGATTTTTGGTGTTTCTTTTGCCTTACTAGATTTAGCAGAAAAAAATATAAATTTGAATGAAGCAATCATTATTGAAACCGGTGGAATGAAAGGGCGCCGAAAAGAAATTTCAAAAAAATCACTTCATCATGAATTGATGAAAGGTTTAAATGTTCCCTTTGTTTCCTCAGAATACGGCATGACAGAATTACTTTCTCAGGCTTATAGTTTCGAGGATGGTATTTTTTCATGTCCTCCATGGATGAAAGTTCTTTTTAGAGAAGTACATGATCCTTTAACTTTAATTGAAGGAAGTGGAAAAGGAGCGATCAATGTTATCGACTTAGCAAATATTCACAGTTGTAGTTTTATTGCTAC
>RFSL01000103.1 GCA_009923965.1 Flavobacteriia bacterium
CCAGAACCATTTTTTCGTTTTGTAAGGATGATTCCTAAAATCCGTGAGGTTTTTATGGCGTCTTCCCCAAATGTTTCATAAAAATCCCCAACGCGAAAAAGCAACAAGGCCTCAGGATGACGCGCTTTAATTTGATTGTATTGCTTCATCAAAGGTGTTTCCGCAATCTCTTTTTCGGGGCTAATTTTCGACAAGGGTAATGATTGTTAATTTCAAATATAAAGATAAGAAAAAATTTATTGTTGGAACACCTTGATTGTTTTTTACCTTTACAAACTACATTATGAGCATAGAAAACAATAAGAAACTCAAACTTTGGGAACTTGATAGATTAAGCGAGGAGCAGTTTAAATCTCAGGTAAAAAATCCGCTTATTGTGATTTTAGATGATATTCGCTCCTTAAATAATATTGGTTCATTTTTTCGCACTGCTGATGCTTTTAACATTGAAAAAATTTACCTCTGTGGAATTACAGCTTGCCCACCACATAAAGACATTCATAAAACTGCTTTGGGAGCAACTGAAACAATTGTCTGGGAATACTGCGAAAATATTGAAGAATTAGTGCAAGAATTAAGTCTTCAAGGCATAGCAATTTGCACTATTGAACAAGCGGAAAAAACACTTTTCCTTCAAAATATTTCTGAACTTAGAGAAGCTAAATTTGCCTTAATTTTCGGAAATGAAGTAAATGGCGTGAAACAAACAATTGTCGATCGTTCGCATTATGTTATTGAAATACCACAATTTGGCACAAAACACAGCTTAAATGTGAGTGTTTGCGCAGGAATTGTTCTTTGGGAATTTTGCAAAAAGTACCTATAAAAAGCTATTTATTTTACGTTTTTAACGGAAGAAATATGATTTGCTAATTACACAAACAGAGAGATTAATTAGAAAAAGGGTAAAAATTCCCTTAAATTCGCAGGGATGAATCTCTATTCGCACAAACAACGTTGGAAAATCACCTTGCTCCTTTTATCACTTTTTATAATTGGCGCTTCCTTGTTTGTATCAAATTCAATGATAGAAAAAATATCGCTAAGAGAAAGAGGAAAGGCGCGACAATGGGCGGAAGCAATAAAGAAAAAGGGAGAACTTGTACAGTTAACAAATCAGATTTTTAATGAACTCCGCGAGAAAGAAAAACAAAAAATTCTACTCATAGAAGAAGCGCAAAGAACAATTTTAAGTGGCTCAGACTTATCAATGAATCAAGATCTTGATTTTGCAATTAAAATCATCAAAAACAACAAAGATATTCCTGTTATTTTATTAAATGACGATGGATCCGTTGCGCAGCAGAGAAACATAGCGCTTAACGATTCTGCGAATGCAATTCCAAGTGATTCTGTTTTACAAAAATTAGCAAAGGAATGGAAATTGGCAGGGCGTGTATTTGAAATCGAAGTTTATAGAGGAATGTTTATGACTTTTGTTTATGGCGAATCTCGTGAGTTACTTCGTTTAAAAAAGGAAAGTGATGCCATTCTATCTTCTTTTACAAGTCAATTACTTGATAATTCTGATTTAATTCCAGTTTTATTAATCGATAAAAAAACACAAACAATTGAAGCAAGTAATTTGCTTCCAGAACAACTAAAAGAGGAAGTATTAAAAAGTACCATTAAATCCTTAGCTGCGGAAAATACTCCTTTAACACTCAATTTTGGTTCGGGAGAAAAGATACTTTATTTTAGTGATAGCCCAGAAGTACGTCAATTAATTTGGTTCCCTTACATTCAATTTAGTGTTATTGCATTAATTGTAATCATTGGTTATTTGATGTTTTCTACCTTTCGTAAAGCAGAACAAAATCAAGTTTGGGCTGGCATGGCAAAGGAAACAGCACATCAATTAGGGACACCACTTTCTTCAATGATGGCATGGGTTGCTCATTTAGAAGCAAGTAAAACAGATCCAATGGTAATCGAAGAAATGCACAAAGATTTAGATCGCTTAGAAAAAATAACAGACCGCTTTTCTAAAATTGGCTCAGGTGCAAAATTAACAGACGAAGATTTAATGTTAACCATTGGAAATAATTTGGATTACTTGAGGGCGCGTTTATCAGATAAAATCACAATCAGTTTTTCCCTTGTTGGAGAGGCTCCTGTAATTGTTAAGCACAATGCGGCCTTGATTGAATGGGTGATTGAAAACATTTGTAAAAATGCCGTTGATGCAATGGATGGAAAAGGAGATTTAACCATTGAGATTTCTAGGGAGTCAGGTTTTGTTCACATTGACATTAGTGATACAGGAAAAGGATTGACGCCAAAGCAATTTAAAACGATTTTTCAACCGGGATTTTCAACAAAGAAAAGAGGTTGGGGCCTTGGACTCACGCTTGTAAAACGGATTATTGAAGAATACCACAATGGAAAAGTCTTTGTGCTGAAATCTGAAATTGATAAGGGAACTGTTTTTCGAATTAGTATTCCTTCCTAAATTTCTCTGCTGGCTAATAAGATGTTGAAGCAAGTATATTTTACAAAAAAGCGATTATTTTAAAAACAATTTTTTACTTTTGTAAAAAATTAGTGTGAAACAACTATTCAAATTATCTTTAGTTTTTCTTGTTTTTCTTTCGATTGTATTTCAATCTTTGTCATTCTATATTCCTTCGTTTAATGAGGAAATTTCTGAAATCGTGTTAATTGAATTTGAAGAAGAGAATGAAGAATCTGAAAAAGAAATAAAGGAAGAAGAAAACCTTAAGAATGATTCTTTTCACACTCCAATTCCAGTTCAAATTTTTGTTTCCTCTTTGCTTTCAAATTGTGATAATTTTCTCTTTAATTACCGTTCTCCAGCACTCGCTTTTTTAAGTCCTCCTCCGGAAAAACTGTCCTAAACAGTAAATAAAAATCTCTTTTTTACTGAATTAATGTCCCTGCAATAGCAGGAATAGCTTGTTTATTCAAGTTTTTACAGTTTTTATTTCCATTTTTTAACTTATATAAAGCATGAAAAATTTCTTTAAAGATTTCAGGCACGATTTACCTGCAAGTATCGTCGTGTTTTTTGTGGCGGTTCCCTTGTGTCTTGGAATTGCTCTTGCATCCGGAGCGCCGCTATTTGCCGGGCTTATTGCAGGAATTGTTGGTGGTATCATCGTTGGTGCTTCAAGCGGTTCTGCTTTGGGCGTAAGCGGACCAGCTGCAGGTTTAGCAGTAATCGTTTTAACAGCTATAGCAAAACTTGGAGGTTCATGGGAAATGTTTCTTATGGCAGTTGTTTTAGCGGGTCTTTTCCAAGTTATTTTAGGATTTGCCAAAGCAGGAGTTATCGCCAATTTTTTTCCATCTTCAGTAATTCAAGGAATGTTAACGGGAATTGGCTTATTAATCATCTTAAAACAACTTCCTCACGCTTTGGGCTGGGATAAGGATGCTTTTGGAGAGGAAGATTTTTTTCAGCCCGATGGTGAAACAACTTTCTCAGAAATTTTAAAAGCCTTTGAATTCTTTTCAGTTGAAGCAATAATTATCTCAGGGATTTCACTAGTGATTTTAGTGTTATGGGATACTATTCTTTCTAAAAAGCATAAAGTATTCTCATTGATTAATGGTCCTTTAATAGTCGTTCTATTTGGTATTGCTCTGAATTATTGCTTTCAGAACAACATTGTTGGCGGTACTTTATCTCCTGAACACTTGGTTAGAGTTCCTGTTCCAAGTAGTTTCTCTGATTTTATAAGTCAGTTTACGCTGCCTGATTTTTCAGGAATTACAAATAGTAAGGTTTGGGAAATCGCACTTGTGTTAGCGCTAGTTGCTAGTATAGAAAGCCTACTTTGTGTCGAGGCTACTGATAAGTTGGACATTAACAAACGTGTAACTCCAACAAATAGAGAATTAAAAGCACAGGGTTTGGGTAATATTGTTTCTGGTTTAATTGGTGGTCTTCCTATTACACAAGTAATTGTGCGCAGTTCCGCAAATATTTCTTTCGGTGGTAAAACGAAATTATCTGCAATAATCCATGGTTTTTTGATTTTGCTAAGCGCATTAACAATGGCAAGTGTTTTGAATATGATCCCATTAGCAAGTTTAGCAACTATACTTTTGCTAGTAGGATATAAATTAGCGAAACCTGCCTTTTTTAAAGAAGTATATAAATTAGGTTGGGAGCAATTTATTCCTTTCATTACTACAGTTATTGTGATAATCTTAACTGATTTATTAAAAGGAATTGCAGCAGGATTAGTAATCGCGCTTTTTTTTACCTTGCGAAATCTCTACAAGAATTCTCATTCTATGGAGGAGGAAGTAAATCCAAAAACTACCCAAAAATCCTACAAGCTTTATTTGGGTGAATATGTATATTTTTTAACAAGGCAAATATCTCAGCTACTCTAGTAAGTATACCGAATAATTCTGATATACACATTGATTATTCAAAATCTAAATTTATAGCCC
>RFSL01000104.1 GCA_009923965.1 Flavobacteriia bacterium
CTGAATGGTTTAATACAGAATATTACCACATTTTGTATCAAGATCGAAATGAAGAAGAAGCAAATCGCTTTATTTCAAATTTAATTTCTTTTTTAAGCATTCCAAAAAATTCTAAACTTCTTGATTTAGCTTGTGGTAAAGGTCGGCATTCAAAAATCTTGCACAGTTTTTCATACGATGTTTTGGGTGTTGATTTATCCGAAAACAGTATTTTAGAAGCTAAAAAAGAAACAACTGCAACACTTCGTTTTGACACGCATGATATGAGAAAAGTCATTCCAAAGCTAAAATTTGCTGCGGTATTCAACCTTTTTACGAGTTTCGGTTATTTTGATTCCCCTGAGGATAATCAGAAAGTGTGTTCTTCCGTTTCAGAAATATTAAACTCTAAAGGAAAATTTGTCATTGATTTTATGAATGCAGATAAGGTTATCCGGAATTTAGTTCATTCTGAAGAGAAAATAATTGATGGAATTACGTTTAAGTTAGAAAGACGATTTGATGGTAAGCATATCTTTAAAGAAATACATTTTTCAGATAAAGGTCAAAACTTTCATTTCACAGAACGCGTTCAAGCATTGAATTTACAAGACTTTCAAGCTTTGTTATCTGCAAATTTTAGGATTCTAGAAACTTTCGGGTCTTTTGATTTAGCACCTTTTTCAGCTGCTAATTCAGATCGTTTGATTATTATTGCAGAATTAAAATCATGAATATAACACTCGTTTTTCTTGGATTATTTCTATCTGTAATCGCAGGTGGTTTGATTGTGAGTTATTTTAATGCAACGAATAAAAGTCACTTTATAAAATTGGCGCTTTCCTTCAGCGGAGGATTTCTTTTAGCAATTATTTTCCAGCATTTATTGCCTGATTTGTATCATGAAGGTGCAGAAAAAATCGGGATTTGGATTTTACTTGGCTTTTTAGTTCAATTGGTATTGGAATATTTTTCTGGAGGTATTGAGCATGGGCACGTGCATGTTCATAAAGGACAAGCATTTCCTCTTATCTTATTCCTTGCCTTGTCTGTTCATTCTATTATAGAAGGAATACCTCTTGGAAATCAATATGCAGGTATTATTTCTGAGCACCAGCATGCAAATGGTTCGCTCTTTTGGGGAATTATCTTCCACCAAATACCGGTGTCTATTGCCTTAATGACCTTGTTAATTAGCACGAAATTATCTAATGTTTATTCGTGGCTTGTTCTTTTGGCTTTCGCAGCCATGACACCAATCGGAGTTTTATTCGGATTTTATATAAGTCCTTCACAAATTGGGCTTGATGTTCCAATTATTTTGGCTGTAGTTGTAGGAATGTTTTTACATATTTCAACAACCATTATTTTTGAAACAAGCGAGAATCACAAGTTTAATTTTATAAAATTAATCAGTATTCTTCTTGGCTGTAGCCTTGCAATAATAATGTATTGACCGAAATTAGAACGGCAAATCGTCTGATTCCTCAGTACTTTCAGAATTTGCATTATTTGACGCGCTCATAGATGCTGTAGGTTCAGATCCCAGTGACATGGGAGATGGTCCATCTGAAGGAATAGCAGATCCTTGTCCAGCTTTTTCAATTCTCCACGCTTCCAATGAGTTGAAGTATTTTACTTCTCCCGTTGGACTTGTCCATTCTCTACCTCTAAGATTGAAAGAAACTTCGATTTGATCTTGCACTTTAACGCTGTCTAGAAGCGAGCATTTATCTTGTGTTGCTTGAAATAATATATCTTGAGGATACATAGAGCTGGTTTCTGAAATTACAAATTCTCTTTTAGAAAATTTTTCAGAAATTTGTTGTGTTTCGCTGATTAGTTTTACTGTTCCGGTTAGTTTAAACATTGTTTTTTATTTTATTATTATTAATTATTAAATGAAAGCAAGGTGAGCCATGCCTCTTCCAATTTGTTTTCATCCAACAAGCTTTGTGCTCGTTTATGCAATTCTTCCTCTAAAGCTAGAGGATTGTCTTCTAAAGATACAAATAAATCACTTAATTCAAGTAATTTATATTCATTTACATTTGTTTCATCAGGAATTTTTTCAATTCCAGCCAAATGCCCCAAATTATTCCCGCTTAAAATGTTTGAAGATTTTATATCTACAGGTAAGGCATCAAATCCAATACCACATGTAGAAATTGGCTTCGTTATTTCAAACATAGATTCAGCATTAGCACGACTATACCAATCTCCTCCCATTCGAGCTACAAGATCAATTTTTTGTTGGTCAATCATTCCATTAGAATCTAAAACCTCATCGTGAATATGAATTTTTAAAACTTCACAAATAATCAAATTTCCTGCGCCACCTTCTGTTCCTAATTCTATTACTTCATTCACTTTACATTCAAATTGTACAGGTGATTCTGCAACTCGAAATGGCTTCACATTATCTGATTTTAGTGCAGTAAATCCAGCTTTTTTAAATTCATTTACTCCAGGAGCATAAGGCGAACTCGCCAAACTCATTTGATGTACAATGTCATAATTAACAACATTGATAACAACTTCAGGAACAACTTTTACATTGTTATAAGTATCTTTTGTAGTATTTGTTCTTCCAGAACGAGCGGGCGAAAAAATTAATATTGGCGGGTTTGCACTAAAGACATTAAAGAAACTAAATGGCGCTAAATTTGGTTTCCCCTCCGCATCAACAGTAGAAGCAAAAGCAATTGGTCTAGGTCCAATAGCACCTAGTAAGTACTGATGTAATTTTTGAACAGGAAGATCTTTTGGGTCTATTGAAACCATTTTAATTTTCTTAGGTCAAATTTAAGGACAATTAATTTTATTTACACTCCTTTTTTTATGAGTTATTCACACCTTTTGATATGACTTTTATATCTTTACTTATAATTCTTAAAAGTATGATTAAAACTCTTGTTTTTCTTTTATTTTCTTTAATCTTAATTTGTTTTAAAGTAAACGGACAAAATCTAAAAGATAAGCAAGGTAAACGAACAGGAAAATGGGTTATTTTTAATTCTAAAGATTTAAAAATTGAAGAAGGGGGTTTTGTAAATGGAAGAAAAGAAGGGCAGTGGGTCAAGTATTTTGAAGATGGTAAAGCGCCAAAATTAAAAGGATCATATTCTAATAATCGGCCAGATGGGGAATTTATTCGCTATTATAAAAATGGGGAAATCAGAGAAAAAGGATCATTTTCAAAATCAAAATTAAAAGGAGAATATATTCGCTATCATTCTAATGGAAATATAGAATATATCGGGAGTTACAATAACTTAGGTGAAGAGACAGGAGTGATTCAGTATTTTTACAAAAATGGCGGCCTAGAATTGGAATACACCATGAAAAACGCAAACTTGAACGGAAAATTAACCCGTTATTTTGAAGATGGATCTTTGAAAACAAGTATTTTATTTTCCGAAGGTGGAAATATAATAGAATCTAAAATATTAGAAAAAAAACTACCTGAAAAGCAAATTGTAACTACAGAAAATAATTCAGATAATCCGCCTAACTTAAAAAATCCAAAAACAAAGGGAATTAAATTTAATGCTTTTGGCTATAATAAGGTTTACAATGATAATGATGAAATATGGATGGATGGGATTTTTAAAAATGGGCAACTTTGGGATGGGAAAGTTTATAGATATGATAGAGATGGGATTTTAAAGAGAGTATTAGTTTATAAAAACGGAAAGTACCATTCAGATGGACAACTGTAAGGCCTTATAAAATTTCTGTTAGTGACTAAATGATTTTTATCTTTGTCAGAATCTTAATATAATAATAATGAAAGCATATGTTTTTCCTGGTCAAGGAGCACAATTTAGTGGAATGGGTAAAGAGCTTTTCGAGAATTCTTCTTTAGCGAAAGAATTATTTCACCAAGCAAATACTGTTTTAGGATTTGACATTCAAAAGATAATGTTTGAAGGAACGGATGAGGAACTTAAACAAACAAATGTTACGCAACCTGCAATTTTTTTGCATTCAACAATTTTAACTGCTTGTATTGGAAAATCATTTCATCCGGATATGGTCGCAGGGCATTCTCTCGGTGAGTTTTCAGCGCTTGTAGCAAATAAAACCCTTTCATTTGAAGACGGATTAAAATTGGTTTATAAACGTGCAATTGCAATGCAAAAAGCATGTAAAATTCAAGCTTCAACAATGGCTGCAATTCTAGGTTTAGAGGATGAGCTTGTAGAGAAAATCTGTTCTGAAATTAATGGAATTGTGGTTCCTGCCAATTATAATTGCCCAGGACAATTGGTTATTTCTGGCTCAATTCCCGCTGTGGAAGAGGCCTGCATCAAGCTAACAGAAGCTGGAGCGAAAAGAGCGCTAATTTTGCAAGTCGGTGGTGCTTTTCATTCACCATTGATGGAGCCCGCTAGAGAAGAACTTGCTGCTGCAATTGAAGGAAGTAATTTTTCAAATC
>RFSL01000105.1 GCA_009923965.1 Flavobacteriia bacterium
TCCTCCTTGTGGAAGTGTTGCTTCATGGTCTGTTGAAAATTCATTCCACAAAGGCGGTGAGCCCATAAGTCCAGCTCGTGCTATTTCAACTCCATTAATATAAGCAACAAACCCATCATCATAATCAATGTCTAAAAGTGCTTCACTTATTGCTGTTATATTTGTGCATTGAAATGTAATAAGAGAGTAAATTGTCGTAATTGGAGCGTTTAATACTGTGGCGTCATCTCCATCTCCAAATCCGATACTTGCGGCACCAGTTAACCAAGAGCTGCTGTTAAATGAGTTACTTTTCCAATTAGGAATTTCTGCAGTAGGAATAGTGTATTTCCAGGTGCTTTCTGCAAAAACAGCTGTTTCATAATGATTAACTAGATTAATAGCATTATTTCCAGTGGCAAATACGGTTAAAAAATTAAGAGCTCCAATTGAAGTAGTAGGAAATATCCATTTCATTAAATTGCTTGGATCATCGCTTAATCCATACCCTGAAATATTTGCAGAGGAAGAACTTGCATTGTAAATCTCAATCCAATCTGGGCTATCTCCGTTTGGTAGTAGAATTGTATTACCATTGGAATTACTCGCCTCATTTATTTTAAATTGCCCAAAACTTGACAATGGAAAGAGAAAAAAAAGTAAAATATATTTGGACATATTTAGATTATATTCTACCAAATTTAAACAAAAAACGCAACAATTTGATGAATTTTCAAAGTGTTTCATTAATAAAATTCAAATAACTACCTTTACAATCAGTTTGAGAATGTATGGCACAGAAATTTATAACAAGGGCAGAAGATTATTCGAAATGGTATAATGAATTGGTTAATCGCGCTGATTTAGCAGAGCACTCTGATGTTCGTGGTTGCATGGTTATTAAACCATATGGTTACGCAATTTGGGAGAAAATGCGAGATATTTTAGATGCTAAATTTAAGGAAACGGGACACCAGAATGCTTATTTCCCATTATTTATCCCAAAATCTTACTTGAGTAAAGAAGCGAGTCATGTAGATGGTTTTGCTAAAGAATGTGCTGTTGTAACTCATTACCGTTTAAAAAATGCCGAGGATGGAAGCGGATTAATTGTCGATCCAAGTGCTAAATTAGAGGAAGAGCTAATAGTTCGACCAACTTCCGAAACGATTATTTGGAATTCCTATAAAAAATGGATTCAGTCATACCGAGATTTACCAATATTAATAAATCAATGGGCAAATGTTGTTCGTTGGGAAATGAGAACACGTTTGTTTTTACGTACTACCGAATTTTTATGGCAAGAGGGTCATACTGCACATGCAACTAGTAAAGAGGCAATTTCTGAAGCAGAACAAATGTTAGATGTTTACGAAGATTTTGCTCAAAATTACATGTCAATGCCTGTAATTAAAGGACGTAAAACTGAAAGTGAACGTTTTGCTGGAGCTGAAGATACTTTGTGTATTGAAGCAATGATGCAAGACGGTAAAGCATTGCAAGCAGGTACATCTCATTTTTTAGGTCAAAATTTTGCAAAAGCATTCGAAGTAAAATTTACCGATAAAGAAGGAAAATTAGAGTATGTTTGGGCAACATCTTGGGGAGTGTCTACGCGCTTAATGGGTGCTTTGATTATGACGCATTCCGATGATGAAGGTTTGGTTTTACCTCCTGCTTTAGCGCCAATTCAAGTAGTTGCTATTCCAATTTACAGAACAGAGGAAGAACTGACTTCAATTTCAGAAAAAATGAAGGGATTAGCATTGAAATTAAAGTCCAAAAATATTTCTTTCAAATTTGATGATGACGATCAACGACGACCAGGATGGAAATTTTCAGAATATGAATCGAAAGGCGTGCCTATTCGTCTTGCGATGGGACCTAGAGATTTAGAAAATGGAAAAATTGAGATTGCAAGACGCGATACAAAAGCAAAGGAAATTATTGATTTTGATGGTTTAGATTCTTATATCGAAAAATTACTTTCAGAAATCCAACTAAATTTATTTCAACGTGCAAGTGAATTCCGAAGTTTAAACACCAAAAAGATAGATTCATATGCTGAGTTTAAAATAGAAATTGAAAAAGGTGGTTTCTTCTTAGCACATTGGGATGGAACTGCTGAAACTGAAGCGAAAATTAAAGAGGAAACTCAAGCAACAATTAGATGTATAGCGCTAGATCAAGAAGAGGAGGAAGGTCTATGTATGTTTTCTGGTAAACCATCTGTTGGCCGAGTTATTTTCGCAAAAGCTTATTAATTGTCAGTTTTTAAGTTCAAGGAATTTACGATAATCCAAAAAGTGAGTCCACTTAAAGTTGGAACGGATAGCATGCTTTTAGGCTCTTTCATTTCCAGCGATTCAAAACTCCAAGGTTTAGATTTAGGTGCTGGCACTGGCGTTTTATCCTTAATGTTAGCTCAGAAAAATCAAAAATTACAAATTGATGCAGTTGAAATTGATGTTAATGTTGCTAATGAGTGTGATCTTAATTTCCAGAATTCTAAATGGAGAAAAAATTTAAGCTGTATTTCAGTAGATTATCTTCAGTTTCCATTCAAAAAAAAATACGATTTGATTTTTTCTAATCCTCCTTATCATTTTGAAAATATATTAAGTCCAGATAGTGGAGTCAATATCTCTAAGCATTCCTTACTATCTGATTACATTCAATTTTTCAAACTTGTAAAGCAGCTGTTAACTGAGAATGGTGATTTTTGGATTATTCTGCCGTTTTCGTCTTTAGATCAACTAACTAAATTAGCTAATGAGCAAGGGCTTTTTTTGAAAGAGTATATCTGTATTCATTCAAAACCATCCAAAAAAAATATTCGTGTGATTTTAAATTTTTCAAGTCAAAAACAAGATGCTATTCGAGAGAGAGAATTTGTAATTCGAAATGAAAATAATCTATACTCTGAGGAGTACATTGCTTTAACAAAAGACTTTCATTCTAAGGATTTGTGTTAATAGAAAGAGCATATTATTTTTTCTTCCAATCTCCTAAATTTGTACTTAGTCCAATAGAATGATTTTGACCTGCCTTGGAGTAGTATAAAAATCCGTATTCAAATTTTATTTTCTTAAAATTTAAAGCAATTCCAGTTGAGAAACCTGCCATTCCCGGCCGATCAAGTAATTTTAATTGTTGTCTCCTATGGTAATCAAATCCTAGTCTAAACGTAGTATTTTTACTTGCTAATAATTCTACTTGGAAGTTAAGATGATGCATGATTTTAGTAAAAAAAGAGCTTGTCTTTACGGGAATTGTATCTCCAGTTAATGCATCATACGTTGGCTTTAAATTTGGATCTTCGTAAACAATATTCCATTTATTTAATTGCTGTCCTAAAATTGAAAATCGAAAAGGTGCATACTTTAATTTATAGGAAATTCCTGCTTGAACATTGATTGGCAACATACTTTTTGAACTAGTAGTATAATCTTTAAAAGTAAAGCCAATATTTTTAACTGAAAATCCAGCAGAAAACAAATCATTTGGATGTTTAATAAAAGCACCAAATCCTAAAGTCATACCATAGGCAGAGTACGTTTCTAAATTAGACCCTAAAATAGAAAGTGAGCTCCCAATGCTAATTAATTTGTTTACCGTTCTACCAATGCTCATTCCGATTGAATAATCACAAGCTGTAAATGTTCCCAATCGATTTCCAGTTTCATCGTACGACTCAAAGTTTCCGTAACTAATATATTTTATAATTGGTGCAAAAACTCCATATTTTGTGTTGAAAGCATAATTTAGCATTCCGATAGAAATTCCATTTGGCAGAATACTTTGGTTTATTTGGAGCATCCTCACAGATTTTGAATTTAGTAATGCAGGATTTTCTGCTGCCATAGACAAATCATTGTCCTGAATTGCAATTAAATTTCCCCCTAAGGCATTACTTCGAGCAGAGTAATTTGCATTTAAAAAAGCAAAGGCATTCGATCCTACATAGGTTTGTGAGAAAAAGATTACAGGGTATAAAATTATTAGAAAAGCAAGAAATTTCATAGTTAATAAACGTTCCTAAAATGCAAAAATTGTCACTAAAATACTTATTGTTTTGAATTTATTGTTACTTTCAGCTAAGTTTTACGTTTTGTAAAAAAAACAAACTATGGAGAAATCTACTATTAATAAGCTTTTGCTTATAGGAAATCATGCTTTATCGATCAATAAAAGAATCAAAAAAATAGATGATTTAGCTTTAATAATGCAAACATTAATGTATAATACTGGCGATCCATTTTTAGAAAACTTTGATAATTTTGTTCAGATTGATACTATTAAACACTCGTATAAAAATGCTTATAATTTCGACGATTTAACACATTTTTTAAAGTTAAAATTTAAGGAGAATGCTATATTAAACTCCCCAGCTCTTGTTATCGGAAATCCATCTGAATTACTTTTTCAGTCT
>RFSL01000106.1 GCA_009923965.1 Flavobacteriia bacterium
GATAAAGATATGGAAGCACTTTACACACTATTAATAGTTGTATGTCTTGCTTTACTAGTACAAACTGTCACTTCTTTTTCACTTACCCGCTTATTAAGTGTTGAAGCGCAATTATTAATTTCAGAATTGAGAGCAAAAGTTCAGAAAAAACTATTAAAATTACCCATTAGCTATTTCGATAATAATAAATCTGGAGCGCTTGTTTCCCGCGTTATGAATGACGTTGAGGGAGTTCGAAACCTCGTTGGGACCGGATTAGTTCAATTAATTGGTGGAACTTTTACAGCGATCTTGTCCTTAGTTATTTTGATAAAAATCAATTGGTTGATGACCATTTTTGTATTAGTTCCAGTTGCAATTTTTGCTTTTATTGCATTAAAAGCATTTGCATATATCCGTCCCATTTTTAGAGTACGCGGGAAATTAAATGCTGAAGTTACAGGCCGATTAACAGAAACCTTAAATGGTGTTCGAGTGATAAAAGGATTCAATGCGGAAGAACAAGAAAATAAAACATTTGAAGATGGTGTAGAACGCTTATTTCAAAATGTAAAAAAGAGTTTAACAGCAACCGCATTGATAACCAGCTCTTCCACATTACTTTTAGGATTAGCTTCAGCAGGAATAATGGGTATTGGTGGTTATTTCATTATGCACAACACCATGACATATGGTGATTTTATTTCATTCACCTTATTTTTAGGATTTATGATTGCACCAATTGTTCAGATGAGTAATATCGGAAGTCAATTAACGGAAGCAATGGCAGGATTGGACCGTACGCAGGAAATTATGGAAATGGACGAAGAAGATGATTCTACTGTTCGAACCGTAAAATTAGGGAAGATTAAAGGTGATATTGTTTTCAAAAATGTTGCCTTCAGTTATGATGAAAACAAAGAAGTGTTACACGATATTTCATTCGATGCTCACGCTGGAAGTGTAACCGCTTTAGTTGGATCTTCAGGTTCAGGAAAATCAACCATTGCAGGATTAGCAGCTACTTTTTTGAATCCAAAAGGAGGAAAAGTAACCATTGATGGAATTGACATTTCGACTGTTAATTTAAGTAGTTACCGGTCAAATCTTGGCGTCGTTTTACAAGATGATTTTTTATACGAAGGAACTATTCGTGAGAACATTTTGTTTCCAAGACCACATGCAACAGAAGACCAATTATTAGCTGCAGTGCAGGGTGCGTATGTTAATGAGTTTACTGATCGTTTTGATTTAGGATTGGACACTGTTATTGGAGAACGTGGTGTTAAATTGTCTGGTGGTCAACGTCAACGAATTTCAATTGCAAGGGCATTATTAGCAGATCCTAAAATCATTATTTTAGATGAGGCAACTTCCAATCTTGATACAGAAAGTGAAGCTTTCATTCAGAAAAGTTTACATGAATTAATGAAAGATAGAACTACATTCGTTATTGCTCACCGTTTGAGTACCATCCAAAAAGCAGATCAAATCTTAGTAATAGAAGATGGAAATATTGTGGAGAAAGGCAAACACGATGAGTTGATTGCAAGCAAAGGCAGGTATTGGGAATTGTTTACGTATCAAAGTAGAATATAACAGGTGCTGTTATAAATCAATACACAAGTAGGGGTTATTTTGGTATTCAAGAGAGGATTCAAACTAGCCGATAACGGTTTGGGGCACTGGCGCAGGAGCCAATTTTTAAAGTTAATATTATTTACCTTCGGTGCTGCTCCGCGTTGCGATCAATGATCGAAAGTTTTTATGAGATTTGTTTTTCGTTAATGAGATTTCGGCTTTTTTGCTAAGCGTGTGTTAGTAGCTGTGATTTCAATATTTTTTAAGTCATTGGTAATATTAAATTTCACCGTTTTTTTTATTTTATCGTGTAACTCACATTGCGTCCGTTTCCTTGTTTTTCAAGCAATCCTTTATTGAGCAACTCCGACAAAATACGTTTTACGGTTGGTGCGGGTATCGCCAATTTTTCAGCAATTTCACCCGACTGAATGTTCGGACGATTTTGAATAATAGTATAAATTGATTTTTCCTTGGGCGAAAGCTGTGTTTCCAAACCACTTTTATGCAATTTCGTCATTAATTGAGATTGAATATTTGACAAGCAACTCAAAAAGAATTGGATCCAAACGGTTACATCTTCGTTAGGGCGTTGTGCCTGACAACTTCTAAGAACCTGATAATATTCATTTTTTCGGTTTTCAATTTCGTGCTCAAAACTCACGTATTGTATCCATTTATATCCGTTTTTGAGCAACAAAAACGTTGAAATCAAACGACTTAATCTGCCGTTTCCGTCTTGGAAAGGGTGAACGCTCAAAAAATCATAGACAAAAGATGCTACTTTGACTAAGGGGTGCACTTCCGTTTCGGAATCATACCAATTGAGCAACTGCCTTATGGCCTCTTCGGTGGCAAATCCGGCTTCGGTGGTTTGAAAAATGATTTCTCTTGTACCGTCAGGAAATGAAGCTTCAACTGCGTTGCTATGTTGCTTATAATTGCCTTTATGCCATTGATCTTTGGCACTGTATTTCATCAAGCTATTGTGTAAACTTTTAATATGACTTTCGGAAAAGCTACTGTTTTCGTAAGATTCCGAAATCAAATCCAATACTTCAAAATAACCGACTACTTCCTGCGAATCTCTGTCGGTAAGTTTTGTAACGTCAATTTTTTGAAGCAACACATCAACCTCTTCATCGCTCATTTTGTTGCCTTCAATACGGTTTGAAGCTCCTACGCTTCGCACGGTAGCAATGCTTTTCAACTCTTTGAGGCTTTGACCTTCTTTTCGTTCAATGGCCGTCCAATTTGCATCAAAACGGTCGATTTCACTTATTAAATTGATCAGTTCCCAATCAATATTCAGCTTGAAATTATATACCTCGTTGTTCATTTTGATACGATTTGATACGCAAATATACGATTATGATTCGAAACTTCTCAAAAAATGATACGATTTGATACGTTTATATTTGATTATGATACGAAAAATGTCATTGTTTTCAGTAATAAAATTGTTTTGCTGCCAATTCGTCAAGCCTTGCCGCATAGCGTTTCGCGGCTTTGCGTTCGGGCGGGATTTTTAGCACTAAACTCGATACGAAGAACCGAAGTTCAAATATAGCAAAAAGCGTCAAACGGAGAACTGAACCCCGCCTGACGCAAAACCGCTGTTAGCGGCTGGCATTATGGCTTTGTCCACGTTTTAAAGTCCTATTAGTAAAAGTATTTTGCGCGGTTTAATTTATTTCTTAAGCGATGTCTCCACAGATTTGGCTGTGTCAAGAACAGTTTTTTCAAAAGGAATTGGTTTCCAATTAAACGTTTTCATTGTGTCACTTACGTCAGCTTCAATAGTATTACCTACAAATGGCAACATCCCTTTCATTTCGTCATTAAAATTGGCAATAAATTTTAGTAAAAAGGTTGGAGCCAATTTGGTGCTTACTTTATCATATCCATTTGATTTTAAAATTTTACCGATTACCTGTATAGCTTGAGGTTTTTCCGTTGTTACAATGAACCGTTTACCGTTTGCTTTTTCGTTTTCCAAGGCCGCAACATGTATAGTCGCTACATCTCTCACATCGGACATTACTGAATAAGCTCGTGGTAACATTGGAACTTGTCCAGTAATCAATTTTTTGAAGAAATCCATTGCTTCGGTAGCTAAATTTCCTGTCAAAGTTGGTCCATAAATAGGTCCGGGATTAATCACTACCAATTCTAATTTATTTTCACCTGTCTGATTTTTAATAAATTCCCAAGCACTTTTTTCTGCAAGTGTTTTACTTTTAAAATAAGCAGTCACATTTTTCGAATTTAGATTAGTCCAACTGTCTTGATTTAGTTTAATCAAACCTGTTTGTCCTCCATGCATAGCAACTGTAGAGGATGTAAGAACTAATCTTTTAACTCCTGCTTTTTTTGCAGCTTTCAATGCTCTTAATGTGCCATCAACAGCTGGTTTTATTAATTCATTTTCGTCTTTTGGAACTTTAACAACAAATGGTGACGCAACATGCAAAACATAATCACAGCCTTCCATTGCCTTATCCCAGCCTGAATCGTTCATAAGATCAAGTTCGCAAAACTCTAAATTACCTTTTGGGTCAATTTCTTTTTTGATACCATTTACTACTTCATCAGTCTTTGACAAGGTCCTTACTGAACCTCTTACCGCATAGCCTTTTTTTAATAATTCGGCAGCACAATGCTGTCCTACAAATCCTGATATTCCTGTTACTAATACTTTTTTCATTATTTCTTTGGGATTAAATTTTTAAATAATAAACCAAACTCAGCAATTTGCTGAGCTTGGTTTATGGACGTGAAAAGAACAAATTACATTCCTGGGATAATTACCACTCTACCTGCCTCAGATTGTAATTCATTAATGCGAAG
>RFSL01000107.1 GCA_009923965.1 Flavobacteriia bacterium
AAAGTCATATCACTTTTTAAAAATCCCTTTAGAAAAAGTAATTCATTGATATGGTGAAATCCATTCCAATAAATGCTTCCACCCATATAACTGTTTTTATCAACTCGCATTTGAATATTTCCCATAAAATTATCAATGACAACAAACTCTTTTTGATAGGAGATGAATTTCTTTTTTAATTTTCTAGAAAGACGAACCAACACCATTCCAAATAGATAAGTTATTGGATTCAGAATGAGCTTAGTTGTAAGAAAACGATAAATTCTATGCATTTGATTTGTTTGAACTGTTACTTTTTATTTCCATAAACACAATTCCGATAAAGCCAAATAAAAGCAGCAGCGATCCAATCATAGAATAACCGCTCGCTTTTTTAAATGAAATAGGTTCAAATTTCCAGACTATCTTATGATTTCCTGCTGGAATCATAGCTCCTCGAAGAATGTAATTTGCTCTAAAAATCTTGTCTGTTTTCTTACCATCAATGTAACAATTCCAACCGTCTGAATAATATATTTCACTAAAAATGGAATTCATCGGGATTGTAGAATTTGAAGTATATGCCAATTCATTCACACCGTATTTACTGAGAGAAATTGTCGCTGTTGAATCTATTTTATCAAGAGGAGCTAAATAGTTTGAGAATTCCATGTTTACAATTGCAGTATTACTGAGGTTATTTTTTCCCAATGCTTCCATTTCTTCATTGCTATTTTTAACTTGCTTTACAGCAGATACAAACCAAGCTGCTCCATTTGCATTTGGATTAGAAGTTGCCTTAACCCCTTTTCCAGAAATAAAATACTTGGTGTTTAACATATTCAAAACTGGCGTAAAATTCTTTTGTAAGACAACAGAATCAAAATTTGTTGCTTGGAAAAACCCCTCAATAATTTGCATCTGAGCTTGAGGATCTTTTGTTTCCTGATACTGCGCCATAATTTCCGGGCGCTTTACAATCTCTTTATTGATGAATTCCTGTCGAACTTTCATCATTTCATCATTGATGTAAAAATCAACAAGCTCCTGATATCGTTTTAACTTAGCTCCGTGATATCCGCCAATACTTTTATGAAAATAACTTGTATTAGTCTCGGCAAATGGATTTGAAAACGATAGAACACGGTAATTGGTATGCAAATTTAAAACGCCAAAAGCAGCTAATGATTTTATATTTTCAGAATCTATATTTTTATAGTGAATAGAGGGAAGCATTTTAGCTTCCAAAGAATTTACTTTCTCATTAAAATTTGGAATTGTGGACTTTTCATTCTCCAAAATTGAGAAATCTGCAACTTGCACAAGATTTGGTGTTGCAGTAAGAGAATTTTCCTCATAACTCTTGTAGACTCCATCTTCCTCATCACTATTTAGGTAGCGACTACAGACAGAAATGTTATCAAAAGCAACAAGAGCAATTGCAATACCAATCAATATTTTATTTGAAACCTTTGCATAAACTGCTGCCAAAACAATTCCACAAGCCAGAATAACTAAAAAGATTGAACGTGCGAGATCACTTTTGTAAAGCGAAATTCTTGTGTCAATTAAAGCTTGTTTTAAACCATTTAATTGAGAAACATCCTGGTTCCCTTTCATCGCATCGTTGAATTGTTTTACCTCATCTACGCGTAAAAATGAACCTGAAAGCGAAGGGAAAACATAGAGTAAGATCACACTGAATACGACACCACCAGTAACGTATAAGTAAACTTTCTTGTTTTCAATTATTTCACTTTTCTTAAATAGACGATCTAGAAAAAGTATTCCCAATGCAGGAATCATCACTTGAAGCAGTGATAAAATCATCTTTGAATCTCTAAATTTATTGTAAAGAGGGAATTTATTTATGAAAAAATCATTAATTCCTCCGGGGTCATTCGATGCCAATAAAATCGCCAAAATACTTATTGCTAAGAATGACCATTTTAAACTATCCTTTATTAAAATCAATCCTAAAACAAAAAATATGAGCATCAGTGCACCGAAATAAAAAGCACCACCACTACTCGACTGTCCACCCCAATAGCGATTCATCTGAGCAATTTGTTCAGAATACTGGCTGTCTACATTTTCCATAGCAAGTTCATCATTTCCAAGATAATCACCTTTTTCTCCTTTAGCATTTGGCGACAAGATTGAAAGGAACTCTCCGGGTCCAAAGTTGTATTCTAAAATATAATTTTTATTCAAACCTTCTTGCGCTTGAGAATTACCAGGAGTTTTTGGTTTAATTGTCAAATCTGTTGCACCACGTGTTGTATGCTTGCTGTATTCCAAAGTTGTCATAAGGTTGCTTGCAGATGGTAAAACAGCTAGAATTGTTCCTAAAGACAAAGCTGCAATAACTTTCCCCAGCGAAATGAATTCTTTTCGAATAAGTAAACGTACACCTTCTCCAATAGCTACTGCAGTTAATAGGAACACCAAATAATAGGTCATCTGAAGATGATTTGCCGTTAAATTCAAGCCGAAAAACAAGGCAAAAATGATACTTCCTAATAGCCACTTCCCACGAAAAGCCAAGAGCATTCCTCCAAGTGCAGGAGCCATATAAACGATGGCATTGACTTTAGTCATATGTCCACCAGCTAAGTATAAGATATTAATTGTTGAAAATCCAAAGGCAAGAGCACCTAGTATTCCGAGCCAGGGATTTATTCTCATGCAAAGCGCAAAAATATAAAACCCTAACATCGCCATAAATAAAATTCCTATTGGTCGAGGCAATCCTAACTTGAGAATAGAATCTACTATAATTAAGAAATTTGAAGAGTGTTCAACAGAAATTTGATAGGCCGGCATTCCTCCAAACATGGAATTTGTCCAAAGTGGATCAACTTCATTTTGCAAGCGACAATCCACAATTTCCTTTGCCATTCCTTGAAATTGCTTGACATCATTTTGCTTTAAAGAATAATCGCTGTAAAGTGGAGAAAAGTAAGCAGAAGCTAAACCAATAAAAATAACGACAGCAATAAAATGTGGTAAAAGGTTTTTTAATAATGCTTTCATGAGTATTATTTTTTTGTGAAAGTAATAAGAATCTCCTAATTATTGATTCAGTTTGTATATGATTTAATGAGAAATAATTGATTATTCACATAAAAACTTGATGAAAATTATTTTACAGTTCGTTCAAGCATTGGAACAAACTTAAAAGTCCCAAATTCTTGAATTGAATATTCAGTTTCTTGGGTTTTAATTATTTTCAACATTTTTTGTTCTTTCCCTTCTCCAACAGGAATAATCATAATTCCACCAATTTTCAATTGTTTTATCAACTCATTCGGAATTTCTGGCGCGCCACAGGTTACCAAAATTTTATCATAGGGAGCATAGGAAAGATTCCCTTTGTAGCCATCACCAAAATACATTTTTGCAGTAAAATTAAAGAATCCAACCATCTGTTTTGCTTTCATAAAAAGTTCTCGATGGCGCTCAATTGAAAAGACTTTAGCGCCAATTTGACAGAGAATACAAGTTTGAAATCCAGAACCTGAACCAATTTCTAGTACTTTCTCCCCTTTTTTTAACTCCAATAAATCAGTTTGAAATGCAACTGTGTAAGGATGAGAAATTGTTTGCCCGGACCCAATTTGAAATGCCATATTCGTGTAAGCTTGTTCATCAAAGGCTAAGTCTAAAAAAAAATGGCGGGGAATGGCATTAAAAGCTTCCAAGATATCCTTGTTCTTAATGCCCATATCAACTAATTCTGCAATTAGAATCTTTCTTTTTCCTTGATGTTTAAAAGTATCTTTAAGATGTTGCATTATTTAACTTCCTTTAATTCTATCCCAACGGGACAATGATCAGAACCAAAAATATCATTGTAAATGTTAGCTTCTGATATATTTTCTTTAAATGACTCCGAACATAAAAAATAATCTATTCTCCAACCGATATTTTTTGGTCGCGCTCCAGCACGATAACTCCACCAAGAATACTTTAGTGTTTCTGGATTTTTCCATCTAAATGTATCAACAAAGCCATTTTTTAAAAAATTTGACATGCCATCAATTTCTGCTTGCATATAACCAGCTGCTTTATTGTAATTTTCTTTGGGTCGCGAAAGATCTATTGCTTGATGGGCAACATTAAAATCGCCGCAAACAACTACAGGCTTATGTTTTTCTAGATTCTTTAAATAAATCAAGAAATCTGCATCCCATTTTTGTCGATAGGACAAACGTGCAAGCTCACTGCCAGAATTTGGAACATAAACACAAACAAGAAAAAATTTATCGTATTCTGCACAAGTTATTCGCCCCTCCTGATCGTGTTCTTCAAGACCCATATCAAAAGTGACGGAAAGAGGTTTTATTTTTGAAAAAATCGCAGTTCCCGAATATCCTTTTCGTTCTGCACTATTAGCATAAATATGATAAT
>RFSL01000108.1 GCA_009923965.1 Flavobacteriia bacterium
AAAGAAATCAATCAAATCATTTCAGATCAGATTGGTGCTATCGCAAAATTGGATAAAATTCAATTTACAAGTGGACTTCCCAAAACACGCTCCGGAAAAATAATGCGCAGGATTCTTCGAAAAATTGCAGAAGGAGAGCTTGAAAATTTCGGAGACATCTCCACCTTGCTCAATCCAGAATTGGTTGCAGAAATTCTGAAAGAAAAGCGCTAAATTAGACCAAAAAAAAAGCGGACTTTTCAGCCCGCTTTAAAAAACTATTTAGAAAATTTTATTTTTTGATAACTACTTTCTGTGTAGAAACTGAAGTACCATCGTTAATTGTTACGAAGTAAACTCCTGAATTCAATGAAGCAGTATTAATAGAAGTAGATATTCCATTTAACGCTTGAGTTCTAACAACTTTTCCGCTTACATCCAATAGCGTAAGAGTAGCAGAAACTTCTTTGTTTAAAGAAATATTTATTACTTCGTTAGCAGGATTAGGGAAAACAGAAATTTCTACTTTTGCTTCCTCATCCAATCCTAAAACACCCATGTTCATTCGGATTGCAAATGCATTTCCATTAGTATAAGAAGCATCATTAATTAGATGAATCATAGATGCATACGAAGGTTGAGCAACTGTTTCATCATTTAAGATTCGAATAATGTTATCAACAGATACTTCAGTATAAACACAAGCAAAATAAGCATTATCTGCTAAAGCAACAGGTTGAGAGAAATATGCTGTGATTTTTCCTGCAGTAATATCAGCAGGTGTTACAGTATAATAATTACTTATTGCATCATTGCCATTAGCATCAACTACAGGTATAGCCCCATCAGCGAAAAATACCGCAGTATCAATAATTGCAACTTGTATTTGTGTACCAGCTGTAGTAGTATTAGAAATACCAATTTCTAATGACACAACTACATTGTTTGTATTGCCTCCTCTTAAATGATACATATTAGCGAAAATAGTTCCTGTTGGAGTAGTAAATGAATTTGAACCCAAAGTTGATGTAGATTGAAGCTCTGTTGGATTCACACCAATTCCATCTATTGAATAAACATTATTTGTAACTGCAAAATTTCGTTTACTTATATTATTAGCAAATAATGCACTACCTAAAGGCTCTTCAATCGAAGAAACAGTATATATTCCACTATAAGTCCCTAGAGCTAAATTTGGTGTTTCTGTACCACCATAAGATAAAGTGTCATCTGAAGGAATAGTTCCAATATTATACGGAAAAGATAAACCTGTACCGAAATTAACAATTGCACCTGTGCTATTGTTTGGTGCAGAACCAAAGTTAAAAACACTTCCACCGATATCGTAAGAAGCATCTAAATGAGCTAAAGGTGTTTTTCCGTACTCAATTCCTTCATTGTTTGTTCCTACAAAATAAGGAGATAAAGATCGTAAATCATTGGCAGGTTGCTCTATGAATTTAACGTCATCAACTAACCAAAGATAGTCCCATGAGCCAATATAACGAAGACGAAATTTAACATTTGCTTGTCCACCAGCTACAGAACTAACATTTATTGAAGCATTTTCTTGGTAAAGTGTACTTACGTTTTTATCTAGGTTAACAGGGAACGGAACCCAAGTAACACCATTATTATTACTTAATTCCAAGATTGTTTCAGTAGTTTGCCACATTCTAATTCGTTGGTTAAATTCAATAACAACATTTGGATATAATGAACAATTAATAGTTCCAGTATACATCATGGTTGCATCTTGAGAACCTCCATCAACTCCAACTGCATCTGAATCAAATAAAGCATATCCGTTTTCGTTAGTTACAGTGTTGGTTGGATCAACCCATGCACCAGTGTTATAACCTATTGTGGTTGCAGTACTTGAAGAAATAACCCAATTTTGATCATCTTGTGTAGAATTTGCAAACGACCAATCTGAAGGAGTAGAAAACTCATTAGACCAAATTATTACTTTTTGATGAGATGTAGGCTTTAATTTTGCTTTTTGAATGACCTCAATATTCATTTCTTTCGCATATGTTTTTTGTTTCTGAGCAGAAACAGCAATACTTGAAATTAATAAAGCAGATAGCAAGTAAATTTTTTTCATTTTTTGTTTTTTAAGTTTAAATTTAGATTATTGATATATTAAATGTAAATTTAATAAATAAAAATTAAATGAAAACTAAAAATCTCTAAAAAATAAAAAATTACATAAAGCTTTAATATTTTCTTTTGAATTAGGAGTTTCAATCTTAGCAAAAGCACTAAAAGCTAAATCATTGTGTTTTTTCATCGTTTCTTCACAAAAAGCTTTAACATTTAAGCTGTCGTAGATACTTCGAGTTTTTAAGACCTTTTGTTCTATGTTTACTTCATTAAGAAGAAAATCCAATTCTTTACGTTCTGTATCAGTTGCCCTAGATCTTGCAACAATAGAAAGGAGTGTTTTTTTATTACAGATTACATCCCCACCAACTTGCTTTCCAACTTTTGAGGGATCACCGTAAAGATCTAAGATATCATCTTGTATTTGAAATGCCAAACCTAAATGAAGGCCGAAATCATAAATATTCTTTCTATTTTCTTCTGATGCATTTGAAATAATTGCTCCAAATTGCAAAGCACATGCTAACAAAACAGCAGTTTTAAGTTGAATCATAGTGAGGTATTCTTGTTCAGACACCTCGAATCTATTTTCAAAATCCATATCCAATTGCTGCCCTTCACAGACTTCAATTGCAGTTTTATTAAAAACCAGAAATAACGCTGACAGTTTATGAGCATCATAGTGAGAAAGCAACTGATAGGCCTTAACAAGTAAAACATCACCAGAAAGAATTGCACTATTTGAATTCCATTTTTCATGAACCGTAGCTTTCCCTCTTCGAAGAGGAGCAGCGTCCATAATATCATCGTGAATAAGCGAGAAATTATGAAACAGTTCAATTGCGATAGCTGCTGGCATTAAATTTTCTTTCTTTTCACCGAATAATTCACCTGAAAGAATAGTTAATAATGGGCGCATGCGTTTTCCACCAAGAGCTAAGAAATAACTCAGCGGATCATATAAATTTTTAGGTTCATTAGGGAAAGAAATACCTGCGATTTCATTTTCAATTAATTCAGAATAATCTTGGATAAGTTTCATTTCTCTTTTGCCAATTGAAGAAGGTATTTTCCGTATCCACTTTTAACAAGTGGCTCTGCTATTTTCTTTAATTGCTCTTTAGAAATAAAACCATTGCGATAGGCAATTTCTTCAATGCAGCCAATTTTTAAGCCCTGACGTTCTTCAATAACTTGAACAAATTGCCCTGCTTGCATGAGTGAAGAAAAAGTGCCTGTATCGAACCAAGCAGTACCTCTATCTAAAATTGCAACTTTTAATTTTCCTTGCTTTAAATAATTGGCATTAACATCTGTAATTTCATATTCTCCTCTCTCAGAAGGCTTTAAATTTTTAGCAATTTCAACTACTGAATTATCGTAGAAATAAAGTCCAGGAACTGCATAATTTGATTTTGGTTTAAGCGGTTTTTCTTCGATGGAGATTGCCTTCATTTCACTATCAAACTCAACTACACCATAGCGTTCAGGATCACTAACATGATACGCATAAACAACACCACCTTCCGGATTATTATTTTCTTTCAGCAAAGTATCCATTCCAATTCCGTAAAAGATATTATCCCCTAAAACTAAGGCAACTTTATCCTTACCAATAAATTTTTCGCCAATTACAAAAGCTTGTGCTAATCCATTCGGAATTTCCTGAACGGCATAGGAAAAAACACAGCCCAATTTTGAGCCATCACCTAAAAGTCGTTCGAAATTAGGAAGATCAATAGGAGTAGAAATAATGAGAATCTCAGAAATTCCGGCACTCATTAAAATTGAAAGCGGGTAATAAATCATTGGCTTATCATAAACAGGAATTAACTGTTTACTTAAAGCAAGTGTTAAGGGATGCAAACGAGTTCCAGAACCTCCAGCTAATATAATTCCTTTCATTATGATTCTATTTTTTTATTATTTTCTTCCGATATTGGAAGTGAATTCCAATCTATATCACTATCTTCATTATACGCTTCAAAATAGGGTTCTTTAAAGGACTTTGTTGTTATTAATTTATCCATCGAGAGTAACAAAGCTGGCAATAAAACAAGGTTATTTACCATGGCTACTAAAAGTGTTATCGAAATTAATATGCCAAGCGCTTGTGTTCCACCAAATTGTGAAAATGCAAAAACAGAGAATCCACAAAATAAAACTATAGAAGTATAGAACATCCCAAGTCCAGATTCACGAATTGCAATTAAAACACAACTTTTCAAATCCCAATGTTTATTTTTTAGTTCCTGCCTATATTTAGATAAAAAATGAATTGTATCTAATTCATGA
>RFSL01000109.1 GCA_009923965.1 Flavobacteriia bacterium
TTGGAAAAGTTAAAACTGTTCCAATTACAATTTCTTTACCTAAAACCTCAGTAACTTGATTATTACTTAGAGAAAGTGTTGTACTTCTATCTTTTCGGAATTCAAAATTTGTAGTTAAACTTTTTCCTAGGATATTCCAAGTTGCTAAGAATCCATACAAAGGGCCAAATTTTTCTGAGATTTTTACATTTTGAATTTGTGTACTAGAAATAAAATTATTATTTAAATCTCTGGAAGTTGAAAATCCGTTGGCATCTTGACTTGCATTCAAATTTGTCTGCATACCACTCACTGTTATTGTTGAAGAATATGCATGATTGAGTTTAAAACTTTTCAAGAATTTTTTTGTAAACTTAAATTTTGTGAGCCCACTATAATTCACCGTCCAATTAGGCAGTGGAATATTATTTAATGGATTGATAGCTTTTTGTGAAATCTTATTTCCAGAGTATGCTGTTAAGAAAGCTCCTATAATAACATCTTGATGTGAATCAGAATAACCGTCAGAAAATCCATTTGGCAACAAAATCGAATTTGGATTTCCTCCTCCAATTAAATTGGAAACTATTTTTCTATTCGATAAAAGTTGATTAAAAATAGCTGAAGAGTTTTCAGGGCCTGATTTTACGAAAGCTGAGTTTAAAGTAATTGTAGAATAGGTTAAATTTTGAGTTGTAAATTCACTCTGATTTTGAAATTCTGAGTCGTTAGGATTCCAGCGATAAAAAGAACTTGTATTATTGCTATAATTTCGAGTTACATTTAGATTAATAATTAAATCTTTTAAAGGTTCGAGCGTTGATTTTAGAATTAAGTTTGCTGAATGTGTAGCAGTAAATTGTGTGTTTAGGTTTTCATTTTGAACTAACCAGTTTTTATTCCTTGCTAAATCTGCAACATTGTAGCCATTAGCCCTTCCAAAAATATCATATCCTTGTTTCCCAAAAATAAATCCTGCTAAATCACTTGTTCTATTATTCATCCCCAAAACACTAGTTTCTTCATTAAAACCTGGAAGTAAGGTTCCGTCATTAAGAGTATATGTCCCAGAAACATTTCTAACTGTCATAAGCATGCGGGCAAGAAATCCATTTATTAGTGGCACTTCTTCTTTTTCTTTTTCTTTCTTTCTAAGTTCTTTTTCTTTTTTCCGTTCCCATTTCCTCTTTTTCCGTTCGTGTTGTTTAAGTTCTTTAGGTGTCATTTGATCTAGTGGTTTCTCAGGTTTATATTCTTCAATTTTATCAGGAACTTTATTTTCTTTAGCTTTTGGATTGTTTTTGTCTTCAGGTGTTTTAGGATTCAGGTTGTTTCTTCCAGTTGCATTTCCCTCAGCTAATACTTTCTTTAAAAGGCTATATTTATTGTATAGATTAATAAAATTTGCTTGTAGTGTAAGATTAATTGCCCGGTTATTTTGGATTATATTTCCAAAATTACTTTGACCAAGTGGCGCTCTTTGCCAGTTAAAGGTTCCTGTATATTTAGTATTTGCACTTAACCAATTTGTGAGCGGGAATTTATCAAAGGGTACAATGTAGCTTATGGAATAATTGTGCGAGTAATCCATTGTCTTCCCTCCTGTATTAATTTGTGATTTAAGAGTATCAATAAACTCACGATATCCTTCTGGATTTAATTTTCGATCAATCCCATGATTCCCTTCCTCAAAAATTCCTTTGTTAATAGCCGAAAAAGTTGTTTTAATATTTTTAGTTAAATCATAACCTATTTGATAATTCCGTGTTAAATCAAATCTTTTTAGGTAGATAGGTGCAAACTCATAATCTGGAACGAGGTTATTTCTTATCTGCCTCTGATTAAAGATTCTAGAATACTCATTACTAAAGGATATATTTTTAGGCAGAAGAAAAAGATTAAAATCTTTAATTATTGCTAGATTTTTATTCTTTTGAACTGGTTTCCATTTTTTAAATGGTTCAATTCCTTTACTAGAAAAAGTGTAATTATAATTTAATGATCCAGTCCATGTCTTAGTATTATCATAGTTTGTATTGAAGTCGCGTTTTAAATTCTCTGAAAATGCATAAGTTGTGGAAAAATTTGATATATTCCAGAGATGTGGTTTACTACCTGCTTTCATCTCTTTACGTACGTTTGTAAAATTAAAAGACCTACGTTCACTAAAATCTTGCCCTAATTTTGCGCGCTCTTTTCGAGTTGCTAAATCATAGTCTTTAAGTTTGATATCAGGATTGAAGGGATCATATTCGGGATTAATTACACCCCTTGAATATCCATAAAAAAATGGAAGAGACAATCTCGCCTGCTTCCCAAAAAATTGACCTAATTGTAAAGTTGTATTTATGTCTATTCCAATTTTCTCATTTCTTTGTCTTTCTTGAACGCGACTTTCAACACTTCCCCAATTGATACCGGAATAATTCCCTGAGGCAGCGATAGTTCCAAAATCTGCTAGTTGAACTTGCATTTGACCAATTGCCGCAGAACCACCTTCACTTACAAAATCTGTTAAGCGCAATTCATTGACCCATACAATTGCACATTCTGCATCTCCATTATCGGGTTTCCATATATTATTTGGATCGGTTTTAAGCGGATTTCGTACCCCAACCATTATTGTTTTGATTCCTTGTAGGTTTGGACTACCCTTAACTTTTATTTTCCTTTTATCATTAGCTGGGTCAGGTGAACTATATTCTACAATATAAGAAATTCCATTTGCACCTTGTTCAATTTTGGAATTCCTTTCCTTTTTTAAATCTAAAAGATCATCAAAAACAATCTCCATATTGTTATTCTCTGGCCAAATCGCATCAGGACTGGTTGCCCCCCAATCTGTTACATCCATAGGGATTTCGTACTCATAATAGTTTTCTACAAAATCAGTTCCAAGACGAACAAAAAGGGTTAAGTCTTGATTGTTTAGTGTATTTGGTATTACTTCTTCAGCATGTACAAACATTTTTAATTTTTTATAAGTTCGAACATCAAACTGTACATTTCGATATGCTGCCCTTGCATCTCCGTCTTGTAAATTACATACCTGAAGCATTAGCGATTGCTCATTCATTTGACGTTGATATACCTGAGAAGGATCAATTTCACGCGTTATTCCCGGAGGAACTTCGTATTTTACAGGGTAGCGCTGATCATTTTCTTCTACATTTACTGCGCCAATATTAAATGTTGTAAGATTAGGGTCAGTTTGAATGCTAAGTCCTGCTTGTGTTAGGTCTTGTCTAAATCTTCTCCATTCTCCTCGAATTAATTCAAGTTTAGCAAAACGAAGAACAACTTCCTCATCAAAATTCTTTAAGAACATTCTCATAAATCGAATAGAGCGAAAATCTTGAATGCCATTTACTCTTTTTTCGTAATCTACTATTGGAACTTTAAACTGGTACCATTTTTCAGTTTTATTCCCATTTTGAAAAGTTTGAACATTCGTAATATAATTACTTCCAACTTGCATTTCATTTGGACGAAGATTTACTTTGTATTGAAAATAATTTTCAGTTTCTGAGAGATTATTATCTTGATTGACATCCTCGATATCTGGTCTGTTAGTTGCTTGTGTTGGATATCCAGCGCCATTTAAATTATTTGAAAATCCTGTTGTTGGAGAGTTTCCTTCAAGTCCATTATAGCGTTTATATCTCTTTAGAATATCTAATTGTTGTCCATCAAAATCATCATCGAGGTAATAATTATAATCGTCTTGAGAGGGGTCATTTATAATTTTATTTTTTGTTTCAGTTGTTAATGCAGGATTATTTTGCACCCAATTCACAAAATTTAAGTAAGCTGTTTGTTCATCCGTACTTTTCCATCCATCAAGCCCCACATCCTGGTTTAACCGCGCCTCCTCATTATTATCAAAAGCGTTTACGATTGATTGTTGAGAAGAAATTCTTGACCATACAGTAGTATCAATATTATCAGTTGACGATGTAGAAAGTGCAGGCAGTCCATTTTCATAACTTTTTCGAGAATCTGGAAGAATATCTTCAGATATATTTCCAAGATTAAAATACAATTCCCCACCTGAATGACTGCTATTTGGATTTGCATTTTCAGCATCTTCATTGAAGGGGTCGAGTACCCAAAACTGAATAAACTCAATATTTGTTTGCTCGAAATCATTCGTTGATAATGAACGCATAATTCCTCCCCAACGATTTTCCGGATTTAAAAAGGTTCCATCAGGATTTACAGTTGCGGTAGTGTCATAATTATACATTCCTCTTTCAGAAGGATAATAGGCAAGGTCAAGGACGGAAATATTTGGGATTGAGCCATATTGTTGCTGAAGATTTGGAAAAATATCTGTTTGATTAACCAATCGCATTCTGCTATC
>RFSL01000110.1 GCA_009923965.1 Flavobacteriia bacterium
AAGCCAGTAAAGGACTTTAGAAGAATTAAAACAATAATACTCCGCTTGGGGTTCAACCATAAAAAAAGCCCCAAACCTATACGGAATGGGGTTTTTAGCTTACTTTGTGACCTCGTAAGGATTCTAACCTTAAACCTCCACAGCCGTAATGTGGTGCTCTATACAGTTGAGCTACGAAGCCGTAATTGTTCGCAAATATAAGCACTTATTTTCAAATAGCGCAATCAAAAAGTGTCTTGAAAGTTCTTATTTTGTAGTTTTTATTACTAAAATTCATCAAATCTTAGTACTTTTGTGCGGGGTAAGTCTTTTACGACCAGCTCCCTCTTAATCCTCCAGGACAGGAATGTAGCAAAGGTATGAGGTTGAGCGGTGCGATAAGAGTAGCTTACCCCTCTTTTTTCTACAAATCTTCGGCAACACCAAATCTTCTCACTAAATTTGTAGTAATGAAAAGTACATTTTTCTTATTTTTTTTACTTCTATTAGTTTCTTGCTCAAAAGGATTTGGAGATAAAATTGAAAGCGGAAATACTACTATATTCTACACCACTAAAAATGAAAAAGGAATAGCAGAAAAATTAGCTTTATATTGGATAAAAAACCAAATAGACGGAAAAGAAAAACAATTTATAAGAATAATCAAATATAAAGAAGCATACCACCTTCAATTAATTTCAAAGGAAGATTTTAAATCATCAGCTTTGAGCTTTGAAGAAATAAAATTATTTACGGAACTGCAATCTGATTTAAATAAACACGTTTTTACTTCGCTTCCTTGCAGGATTAAACTATGCGATGGCAACTTCAGAGAAATCTATACACCTGTTTCAGAATGAAAATATCAGCTTCTATTTACAGTGACAAAAAACGTTCTTTAAAGGAAGTAATCCATGATTTAATGGATCACAAAGTTGATTTATTACACGTAGATTGCAATGATGATTTAAGTGTGTTTGATGATATTTCACAAATTCGTACTTGGTGTAAAATTCCTATTGACTTGCATATTATTACTGAAAACCCCTCAAAATATTTTGATTTACTGAGAAAAAATCCTGTTGAATACCTTACCTTTCAATATGAGAATTTAAAAGAACCACTAAATATTCCAAGCGATATTTCTGGTAAAAGAGGTTTGGCTGTTATTACCCCAACTTCGATTGATGTCTTTGATTTGTATTCTGACTTTGATTTTATTCTGATAATGGCAACAATACCCGGTCAAAGTGGTGGTAATTTTTCAAAAATTAGACAATTCAGGGCAAAATATCCGAATAAATCAATTCATGTTGATGGCGGAGTTAATGGTGAAGTTTCCTTTATTCTTAGAAATATGGGTGTAAGTTCATCTGTTTCAGGTTCCTATTTATTCTCTGGTCCAAGTATTGGTCATGCTTTAATGAATCTTACAAATCGAGATATTGAGTCGTACTATTGCGTGGAGGATTTTATGATTCCGTTGGAAGAAAGTCCAAAAGATTTTATAGAGACCTGCACTACGAAATCTATTTTGCAAGCAGTAGAAAATGGAAATGTTGGGTTTACGCTAATTCTCTCACAAAAAAATGAATTCAAAGGATTGGTTTCAAGTGCTGACATACGAAAAGCTGTATTAAAAAAAATAGATCATTTAGCTGCTATTCAACCGGAAGATTTCATAAATACAAATCCAATTAGAATTGATGGAAGCGCTACTGTATTTGAAATGCTTCAACTGATTAAAAAATGTTCGTTTCCGATTATGTATTTACCAGTTGTAAATTCTCAACAAAATGCCATTGGAATTGTTAATTTTGTACATCTGATTAAAGGAGAAATATGATAATTCATTTAAAAAAAACTGTTTCAAAAGAAAGTGCGGCAGTATTAGCAGCAGAAAATAAAGCTTTTCACATTGTAAGTGAAGGAACCAGTATTTTAATAACAGGTTCAAGTATGAAGGAAGTCCCTTCAGGATTAACAAATCACACAGAAAATAGCTGGATTTTTCCAAATGACATGCAATTAGCGTCTCGTGGATATAAAAATGAGAAACGCTTGGTAAAATTTGGAAATACTCAAATTGGAGGAAAAAGTAACAATACGCTTCTAATTGGTGGTCCTTGTTCTGTAGAATCTGAAGAGCAAATCCGATCTTCTGCAGAATTATTAGTCAAATTAGGTTTATCTACTCTGAGAGGTGGTTGCTACAAACCGCGAACAAGCCCCTACTCTTTTCAAGGCATGGGATTAGATGGATTGAAGCTTCTAGCAAAAATGCGCACTGACTTCGGTTTGAATGTAATAACAGAAGCAAGAGATGCAACGCACATAGATGAAATAATTGAATACACGGATATTATTCAAATTGGAGCAAAAGCAATGTACGATCAAGGAATATTAAGAGCCTGCGCGAAAACAAACAAGACTGTTTTAATCAAACGTGGTTTTGGCACAACTCTTCAGGAATTTGTTCAAGCTGCTGAATTTGTATTATCAGGTGGAAATGAAAATGTTGTGCTTTGTGAACGAGGAATTCGAACATTTGAGACTGGAACGCGCTTTACATTAGATTTATGCGGTGTTGCTTGGCTTCAAGAACATACAAACCTTCCAATTATTTTAGATCCTTCTCATGCAATGGGTTATGCTTACGGTGTTCCTTCGCTTTCTAAAGCATGCGTTGCTATGGGAATTGATGGCTTATTGATTGAAACTCACCCTAATCCAAAAATCGCGAAATCTGATGCTTCTCAGCAGTTAAATTATACTGAATTTGAAGCCTTATTTAATCAATTAAAAGGAGTTGCTGCAAGTGTTGGCTACAAAATGATATAAAATGCAATTAGAACAAAACATAAAAGGTCTGTGCTCGAAATTTGGAATTGAATTCAAAGATTTCTTAGATGATCTTGAAGTTGAAAATGTTCACGAATTGACTGTTTACGATTTAGAAGCAATATGTGAGGAATACGATATTGACATGTATGCATTGCTTTTTAAACCAATATTCAAACCTGAATTATACAAAAAAAAGTTATCGGCAATCAAGTTTCTAATTATAGATGTTGATGGCGTAATGACAGATGGTGGAATGTATATTTCAGAAAATGGCGATCAAATGAAGCGTTTTAATGCACAAGATGGAATGGCTATTCAACATTTAGTGAAAAATAACTTTCAGATTGGTATTATTTCTTCTGGAACTACTAATTCAATGGTTCAAAAACGCGCTGAAATTCTTGGAGTTCAACATTGTTATGTTGGTCGTGAACCAAAGATTTCTATTTTAAAAAATTGGTGTAAATCTTTGAATATTGACTTATCTGAAGTTGCCATGATTGGCGATGATATTAATGATCTAGAAATAATGAAGCTTGTTGGTATAGCTGTCTGCCCTAAGAATGCTGTTAATGCTGTTAAATCTCTTGCTCATATTCAATTATCTAAGAAAGGTGGAGATGCTTGTATTCGGGAATTCATCGATAATTACCTTTTAAAAGAGCCTATTCAATAAATTTAAATATGAATACTATTACAATTGGAATAATTCGAGAAGGAAAAGTTCCACCTGATTTCCGTGTTCCCTTGACTCCAAAACAATGTAATGAGATTCAAACACGCTTTCCAAATGTGAAAGTTCTCGTACAAACAAGTCCAATTAGAACTTTTAAAGATGAGGTATACCAAAAAGAAGGTATTGAAATAGTAGAAAACTTAAGCGTTTGTGATATTATTTTTGGTGTAAAGGAAGTTCCTATTTCTTATTTAATTGAAAACAAGACATTTTTCTTTTTTTCTCATACGATTAAAAAACAACCCTATAACAGGGAACTTCTTCGTGCTCTTTTGCGACCGCTGCTTTCTGACGCGCAATCTCAGTTGGCCAAGCTGCTTCGTATTCAGCGGCGTTATCTACTGGTGAAATTCCGCGACGTTGTAATTCGAAATCTGCCATGAACTCTGGGTTGCCACCGAGCATGATGTCGGTACCGCGCCCAGCCATGTTAGTTGCAACTGTTACAGCGCCTTTAATGCCTGCACGAGCAATAATCGTGGCTTCGCGTTCGTGGTGCTTTGCATTTAATACTTCGTGAGCAACGCCTGATTTACGCAGGATTGCTGAAAGTTCTTCGGATTTTTCAACGCTGACGGTACCAACCAAAACAGGTTGACCTTTGCGGTGACGTTCAACAATATCTTTTGCAACGGCGCTGAATTTGCCAAGTTCGGACTTATAAACCAAATCCGCTTGATCAATACGGACCATGCCACGATTTGTTGGA
>RFSL01000012.1 GCA_009923965.1 Flavobacteriia bacterium
ATTCACGATCCAGAAGGTATTTTTTCAACCATACCAGCTATCTCCACTGGCTTACTGGGAATCCTCACTGGAAATTTCCTTAAAAATGATCCAAGCGATGGAACAGCCAAAACAAAAAAAATGGCTATCCTGGGGGTGATTTTTATTGCGATTGCTTTAGTTTGGAATCTTGATTTCCCCATTAATAAAAACCTTTGGTCTAGTTCATTTGTGATGCTCGTGGGCGGAATAAGCTTAGTCCTACTTTCCATCTTTTATTACATCATAGACGTGAAGGGATATCAAAAATGGGCCTTTTTCTTCCGCATTATTGGAATGAACTCCATTTTAATTTATTTATCAGGAATGATCATCGACTGGGAATATGCGACTGACGGAATGTTTCATTGGTTAGGTCAGTTGATCGGAGATCCATTTAACGCCGTAGCCTTAGCCATTTGCTACACCGGTATCAAATGGACATTCCTGTATGTTTTATATAAGAAAAATATCTTCTTAAGAGTTTAATTAAAAAGACCGAAGAAATAATCTTCGGTCTTTTTATTTGTAAGCGAAATGAATGGCTGCTTTAGGCAATCCGTTAATTTTGGTTTTTCATATTCACCAAATACCCAAAAATAGCTGCCGTAAAAAACATAATCAAACTATAGATAACAGCGGGTATACTCATCGCGCTATTTCCAATCACACTTAAGGCAATAAAAATCGCCAAAGTACCATTGTGAATGCCTATTTCCATACCAATGGCAATGGCCTGACTTTTAGCCAAATTAAACAAGCGGGGAACGTAATACCCAATGGCCATGCTAAGAACATTTAACAATAATGTAGGAAAACCGACCATCTGAAAATCTTGAACAATGTGCGACTTTTCTTTGAAAATAGTCAATATAATAACCAATGCTAAAAAAGAAGCAGAAGCTATTTTAACCGGCTTGCTTAATTTTTCAGCGAAGTTGCTGGCATAAGCACGAATCATCATTCCGATGGAAACTGGTCCTAAAACGACTAAACAAACTTCCACTACTTTTTTAAATTTCAAGGGAATGGCTTGGTCAGATTGCATGAAACTGGCCATTGCAAAATTAACAATGAAGGTGATTGAAAACACTGAAATAAGGCTATTAATCGCTGTCAATGTAACATTTAGAGCCACATCCCCTTTCGCAATATGAGAATATAGGTTGGCCGTTGGGCCCCCAGGCGAAGCCGAAAGTAACATGAGACCTACCGCTAATTCAGGAGAAAGTCCAAAACCAGAAGCGATAAAATAACAAATGACAGGCAAAAGAATCATTTGGCATAAAAGACCGATCAATACAGCTTTAGGGAAAATGAGAACTCGCTTAAAATCATCTATTCTAAGAGAAAGGCCCAAGCCCATCATGATGACGGCGAGTGCGAGTGGCAATAAAACTACTGATAAAAAACTTGCTTGCATGGTTAATTAAGGTTTATTTTAAATAAATTTTTACCAATTACCTCTTAACTAATACCTTTTACCTATTACTTAATACCTATTACCTTACCTACAAAACCTCTTTGGTATTCGTCGTAAACACGCGGGTACTTACCGTATAGCTTCCTCCGTTAGGATCTTTGTATTTCAAATCCATGTAGAAGGCTTGGAAACCTTTCTTGGTATACGGAATAGTATATTTAACAACGGAACCTTCGGGTTTTACTCGGCGGGTCAACCATAAATTATTGCGGAAATCGCGATCCGCTGAAGTCGTGCCCCAAATAGCGGCATCTTGTAAATCGCCAGGAGCGGCATTTACGGTCAGTTCAAAACCTTCTTTTCCTTTAACCACATTCCAAGTACAAACAGGATATTCCTTGTCCTGCAATGTTAGGCCAAAAAAGGCACTTAACGCCTCAAGGGCTTGCTTTCCACCTCCCAAATTATGACCTACATTGGGTACATAATGAATTAAATTTTTACCAGGAATCTTATCGTAATAATGTTTGATCGCATCAGCCGTCCAATACTCATCATTGGTCCCAATAAAAATAATTTTAGGAATCGTCATTTTATCCCGATACGAGTAAGGATCCACCATGGTCGTAATGGCTTTTCCGTCTGGGGTATCTGAACCTTGAGGAATGCCTAATTTGACATAATCCTCGATTTGAATGCTGTATTCGCCATAGGTCTCCAACTGATAGCTTAAAGTTTTAGGCATGTTCAACATGTCAATCACCATAGGGCCAATCGCCTTCACGCGTTTGTCATCGATGGCGTTCGATAACCAAGTAGTCCAACCTCTTTTTGACGCACCTGAAATAACAAAATTATTAATCGTGTGATGCACCTTTTGACTTGAAAACTCTTGGATCGCATCCATGGATCGAACAGCTGTTTTCACCATAGGAAATAACAAGGGCCAAGAATAATCTTTATCTTGTTTAAACTGATGCAACGTAAATGAAATCAACTCATCTTCTGTTTTCCCATCAAAAAGCGGTTGGTTAGGAACCTGCTTGATTAGAGCCACAATGGCCTTATTTTTTGAAGCGATCGCTGCTAAAATGGGCCACATATTATCATCCGTACTCCAATTCGGTTGTTCGTCTTTATTAGACCCACCGGTAATAAACAACATGGCCCCGTCATATTTGATGGTCGCAGGAACGACAATGGTCAATTGGTGACGCCAAGTAATATTATGCCATTTTTGAGACGTTAAAACTAATTGGTACGCAATGGAGCTACCTAGCTTGGTGGAATCCTTAATTACCCAAGAATAGGTGGCATCCCCATTGGTAATATAACTTTTCAAGGCCTTTTCAGGGGTTAATTTATTTTGGGCAAATCCCTGATTGGAAAGAAAAAAAATAAGAGCAAGAAAAACTAAATTCCAGAAACAAATTTTAAATGGACCAAGAGAAAAGAGTGTTGTACTTAGCATAACTTATTTTAGTATTATTCTACCTAATTTTTCTGAAATAACTTTTTTTACATTTTCATAAAGCATTTGTTGGCCCAACGCTAGTAAAATATCTTCATCTGATAAATCTCCTTTACTTATATCCGATTTAATTGAAAGTAATTTCTCTTCAACTTTCTTGTATTTAAAATTGTAAATAATATTCATTACTGTTGAATATAAATCATCACTTTCAGATTTTGTGAAAATACTAAATTTAGTAATCCAATTTGTACTGAGTTCTATTTCTCGACTCTCAATATCCGATACAAAAGAAACGATTTCCTGATCTTCAATTCGTTTGAAATAAGAAGCTGTGTAAAATGTTTTTTCGCTCAATCCTTCAATGATTTTATCATATATTTTAATAAATAATGGGTATTCAAAAGTCAAAAGATCTTGTTCCAATTCTTGATGAATTAATTCAACCACACTTGTTTTGTGCAATTCATTTGAATCCATTGCCAATGTTTCTATTTCTCTCGTTCCAAAGCAAATCATCATGCGCATTAATTCTTCTTCGTGTTTAAATCGGAAAACGTCTTCTTTCGTTGGATCAGTAGTTTCCTGACTTTTTATAAGATCATTCTCAGGTAATGGAACTTGATTAAATTCCGGTTCTTGAAATTGTTTAGACAAGCTATTTCTTCGCAAACGCATCAATTCATTGCTAATTATAGATTCTTCAATGTCAAATTGCCGAGCGATTTCCTTGACGTAAACACTTCGTGTTATTTGATCAGGAATAAGTCCTACTGATTGAACTATTTCTCGAATTAAATCTGATTTTTTTAAGGGGTCATTTTCACCATCTTTTAATAGAATCTGAGCTTTAAAGGTGATGAAATCCTGTTTCTGCTCTTTAATAAATAATGCAAGTTCAGAATCGGAATTCTTTTTTGCAAAAGAATCTGGGTCTTCACCATCTGGGAAAAGGACAACTTTTACATTCATTCCCTCCTCTAAAATCAAATCAATTCCTCGAAAAGAAGCTTTAATTCCAGCAGCGTCTCCGTCATATAGAATAGTAAGATTCTTCGTGTAACGCTTAACTAATTTAACTTGCTCCTTTGTTAAGGATGTTCCTGAGGACGAAACTACGTTTTGAATGCCCGACTGGTGCATACTTATTACATCCGTATAACCTTCACAGAGCAAACATTCATCGTATTTTACAATTTCACCCTTGGAAAAATATAAGCCATAGAGAATTTCACTTTTATTATAAATAATACTCTCAGGAGAATTAAAATACTTTGCAACTTTCTTATCATTAACTAGTGAACGACCACCAAAACCTAAAATACGACCAGAAATACTCTGAATAGGAAATAAAACACGACCACGAAAGAAGTCAAAATGCCGCTCATCCTTTGATTTAACTAGGCCAACTTTTTCCAAATAAGAAAGAGTATATCCTTTTTTTAAAGCTGCTTTAGTAAAATCATCACTTACATTCAGGCAATATCCCAATTGAAACTTTTCGATTGTTTCCTTGGTAAATCCTCGTTCTTCAAAATAACTTAATCCAACTGCTTTTCCTTCCGTACTTTCTTGTAAATTTTGATAGAAATAATTTTTTGCAAATTCATTGATAATAAAAAGACTTTCTCGTTCTGTTTTATCAGCTAATTCCTTAGCAGTTGGTTCAGACTCTTCTGGAATTTCAACACCGTATTTATTTGCAAGAAAGCGCAATGCTTCAGGATATGAAAAATGTTCTTTCTCCATTAAAAAAGTAACTGCAGAGCCACCTTTGCCAGTTGAAAAACATTTAAAAATTTGTTTTGCTGGAGAAACTACAAATGAAGGAGTTTTTTCGTCTGTAAAGGGACTTAAACCCTTTAAATTTGATCCAGCTCTTTTTAAGTTCACAAAGTCACCAATCACATCTTCTATTTGAGAAGCTTGCATGATTTGATCGATAATATGTGCCGATATTTTGCTCATTAGTTTCTTACTCCGTACTCTTTTTCATTAATCAAATTTCCTTTTTCATCATAGGTTGACCAAAGTCCAATCATCTCATCATTTTGGTATTCCCCTCTGTAATGAATTCTTCCATTGGGATATTTTACGAGTGAAAAACCTTCTTTTTTTCCATGATCATATAATGTAAAAGATAATTCTGTGCCATTTTCAGCATAAAAAGTCCATTTTCCGTCTCTATTTCCAAGTTCATCTTGACCACCTTGAAATTTTATTTGTTTTTTTCCAGGATACCATTCCGTAAAAACGCCATCTTTTACTTCCACTAATATTTCTTTAGGGATTTCCTCTTTCTTTTTTTCAGATTTGTTTTCACAAGCACTAATTAAAAACAAAGTAGCTAATAAAAATACTATTTTTTTCATTTTATTTTTCACGGTTAATTGTATAATCTAGAAGTCCAATTAAAGATTTTTTCGCTTCGTTTTCTGGAAATACATCCAATAAAATGAAAGCCTCAGATATCATAGATTTCATTTTTTCATAGGCATATTCAAGTCCTCCATTCTCACTTACTAATTGTACGGCTCGCTTTATGTGCTTTGAAGATTGATTTTTATTCTTTACAATATTTTTCAACTCATTACGTACTGAAGAATCACTATTATTAATAGTATAAATTAGTGGTAATGTCATTTTCTGTTCGCGAATATCAATTCCTGTTGGTTTTCCAATTTTACCCGGACTAGCGTAATCAAAAACATCATCTTTTATTTGAAATGCCATTCCTACAAGAATTCCAAAGTTTTTCATGCGTTCACGATGTTCATGTGAATTTACGCTAATTGCCGCAGTTTCGCAACAGGCAGAAATTAAAGATGCTGTTTTTTTTCGAATAACCTCAAAATAAATTTCTTCTGTAATGTCTAAATTGCGACTCTTTTCAATTTGCAATAACTCACCCTCGCTCATTTCTCTAACTGCTTCGGCAATTACGCCTAACAAATCAGTATTATTTTTTTGAATTGTGAGCAACAATATTCGAGAAAGCATATAATCACCAACTAGAACAGCAATTTTATTTTTCCAAAGAGCATTCACCGAAAAAAAACCGCGGCGCTCATTTGCATCATCAACAACATCGTCGTGAACAAGCGTAGCTGTGTGCAGTAATTCAACTAAAGAAGCAGCGTCAAAAGTAGTTTCGTTAATCGTACCCAGCATTTTTGCGCTTAAAAACACAAACATAGGTCGCATTTGCTTGCCTTTACGTTTTATGATGTACTGAGTAACCTTGTCTAATAATCCTACTTCAGAGCGCATCGATTCCTTAAAATGAATTTCAAATTCTCTTAATTCAGCTTCAATTGGAGCACTAATTTCATTAACATCAAGCATACTACAAATATAGTATTTTGTAAATCTTAATTCAAGAGAAAAATTGGGGTATTATGACATTCCACTCAAAAAGTTTCTTAGCGAGATAAATGCATATTTCTTTCAGAATAAATTTTCGTAAAAAATGGATCCTTTAAATCCTTAATAAAACGAATAGCTTCACCTGTAGATTTCATTTCAGGCCCGAGTTCTTTTTTGACATCTGGGAACTTTTCGTAAGAAAAAACTGGGATTTTAATTGCATACCCTTCTTTTCTTGGATTGAATGTAAAGTCTGTCACCTTATTTACTCCAAGCATCACTTTCGTAGCATAATTCACATACGGTTCATCGTATGCTTTCGCAATAAATGGAACCGTTCGTGAAGCCCGAGGATTTGCTTCAATGACATATACTTTATCATCCTTTATAGCAAACTGAATATTAATTAATCCTACTGTTCTAAGTTCAATGGCTATTTTATGTGTAATATCTTTAATTTGAGTCATTACAAAATCCCCTAAGTTATATGGAGGCAATAATGCATAGGAATCTCCAGAATGAATTCCAGCAGGTTCGATGTGCTGCATAATGCCAATAATATAAACATTTTCCCCATCACATATTGCATCCGCTTCAGCTTCAATTGCTCCACCAAGAAAGTGGTCTAATAAAATCTGATTATTTCCCATTTCATTGATAATATCAATTACGTGGTACTCTAATTCTTCTTTATTAATCACGATTTTCATTTTCTGACCACCCAAAACATAAGAAGGCCGAACCAACAAAGGAAAACCAAGTTCATCTGATAGTTCAAGCGCTTGTTCTGCATTCTGTACAATTCCATACTGAGGAAATGGAATATTATTTGCTTCCAACATTTTTGAAAAACGACCGCGATCTTCAGCTAAATCTAGTGCTTCAAAACTTGTGCCCATAATTTTTATTCCAAAGCGACTTAATTTCTCCGCTAGTTTGAGAGCTGTTTGTCCACCAAGTTGCACAATTACACCCTCCGGTTTTTCGTGTTGGATTATATCATAAATATGTTCCCAAAATACAGGCTCAAAATACAATTTATCTGCTGTATCAAAATCTGTAGAAACCGTTTCGGGATTACAATTTATCATGATGGTTTCATAACCACATTCTTTGGCAGCAAGAACACCATGAACACAGGAATAATCGAATTCTATTCCCTGCCCTATTCTATTTGGACCAGAGCCCAAAATAACAACCTTCTTTTTATCGCTGACAACACTTTCATTTTCATATTCAAAAGTCGAATAATAATAAGGAGTTTTTGCATCAAATTCAGCAGCGCAGGTATCTACTAATTTATATACACGCTGAATTCCCATTTCAGTTCTTTTTGTATAAACTTGAGATTCTAAGCAGCGCAATAAATGAGCTATTTGTCGATCGGCATATCCTTTTTGCTTTGCATCGAATAATAAATCTTTTGGAATTGTATTTATAGCATATTTTTCAATGACATCTTCCAATTTAATAAGGTCCTCGATTTGTTTTAAAAACCAAATATCAATTTTTGTTTTTTCAACAATTGTTTTAAACGGAATTCCCAATTTAATCGCATCATAAATATGAAAGAGCCTATTCCAACTTGCGTGTTCCAAACTTTCTAAAATCTCCGTTTGATTTGTCAATTCTCTTCCATCAGCACCCAATCCATTGCGGTTTATTTCTAACGATTGACAAGCTTTCTGAAGTGCCTCTTGAAAAGATCGACCAATTCCCATTACTTCACCAACGGATTTCATTTGCAAACCAAGCTCGCGATTTGTCCCAGGAAATTTATTGAAATTCCAACGTGGAATCTTCACGATAACATAATCCAATGTTGGCTCAAATAAGGCCGAAGTAGTTTTCGTAATTTGATTACTCAATTCATCCAAGTGATAACCTATCGCTAATTTTGAGGCGATTTTTGCAATCGGATAACCTGTAGCTTTTGAGGCCAAAGCAGATGAACGAGAAACACGAGGATTAATCTCTATGGCAATAATATCCTCATTTACATCTGGTGAAACAGCAAATTGAACATTACAACCACCGGCAAAATTTCCAATCGAGCGCATCATTTTGATTGCCATATCACGCATTCTTTGGAAAGTAGTGTCAGAAAGTGTCATTGCTGGAGCAACAGTAATTGAATCGCCCGTATGAATTCCCATCGGGTCAAAATTTTCAATAGAGCAAATAATCACAACATTGTCATTGGAATCTCTCAATAATTCTAATTCAAATTCCTTCCAACCTAAAAGCGCTTTATCAATCATTACTTCGTGAATCGGTGACAATTGCAAGCCTCTTTCGAGTAAGCCATCAAATAGTTTTGGATCGTGAACAATTGAAGCTCCTGCCCCGCCCAAAGTAAAGGAAGCACGAATACAAAGTGGAAAACCAAATTCTTGAGCAACTTCTTTTCCCTCCAAAAACGAACGTGCAGTTGACTGTGGAGCCATTGGAATTCCGATTTTTAACATTAATTCACGAAATTCTTCTCTATTTTCAGTAATTTCTATAGCTTTTATATCAACACCAATAATTTTCACACCGTATTCCTCCCAAATCCCCATCTCATCGCATTTAATGCATAGATTTAAAGCAGTTTGTCCACCCATTGTTGGAAGTACCGCATCAATCTTGTGATTCTTTAGAATTTGAATAATACTTTCCGGCTCTAAGGGTTGCAAATAAATATTATCTGCAACAACCTTATCGGTCATAATTGTCGCAGGATTTGAATTTATCAATGTTACTTCTATTCCTTCCTCTCTCAAAGATCTGGAAGCTTGAGAACCAGCATAATCAAATTCACAGGCTTGTCCAATAATAATTGGACCGCTCCCAATGATAAGAACGGATTTTATAGAAGAATCTTTTGGCATAGGGGTTTCAATTTACACTAATTGAAGCGTACGTTCGCTGCAAATTGAAGACAAATTTAATTGAAATCGATTAAGAAGCAAGTTAAAATTCGAACTCTTTTTGAACAAAATAAATTAAATTGTTAATTAAATCGAAAAAATAATATATGCATAGAGTGATAAACAGAAAAAGTCTTTTCAAGAATTTAAATTTCCATTGTCTGCATCGCAACAGACTCTGCATAAAGACCTTTTTTGGCGATTAAATCTTTATGAGTTCCCGACTCCTTAATTTTACCATCTTGTAAAACTAAAATCTGAGAAGCATTTCGAATTGTTGCTAATCTGTGAGCGATAACTAGAGATGTTCGACCCTTCATTAAAATCTCCAATGCTTCTTGAACCAATCTTTCAGATTCTGAATCAAGGGCAGAAGTCGCCTCGTCTAAAATTAGAATTACAGGATTCTTAAGTAAAGCTCTAGCAATGGCAATTCTTTGTTTTTGACCACCAGAAAGTTGAATTCCACGATCTCCAACTTCGGTCAATAAACCCTCTGGAAAGGTTGAAATAAATTCCCAAGCATTTGCTTTTTTTGCAGCTTCAATAATTTGTTCTTCTGTAGCACTTGTTAATCCAAAGCGGATATTTTCGAATATGCTTCCTGAAAACAATATAACCTCTTGAGGAACAATTGCCATATTTCCCCTCAAATATTCCAAATCGTAGTTATTTATTGGAATGTCGTCAATTAGAATCTCACCACCTGTATTGTGATAAAAATTCAGTAACAAACTCGAAATTGTTGACTTTCCAGCGCCACTCGGACCAACAACGGCTACAGTTTGATTCTTTAAAATAGAAAACGAGACATCTTGAAGAACAGGAACATCCAAGCGTTGAGGATACGCAAAGGATACATTTTTAAATTCGATCTTTCCTTCAATCAATGATTTTTCTTTCCCCTTATTGAGGTCTTTTTCAGATTTTTCTCCGATAATATCCATTAAATTTTCTGTAGCACCAATTGATTTTTGAAGATTTGCGTACATATCTGGAAGAGATCCAATTGATGCTCCCATCATAATTGTAAACAAAACAAATTGATAAAAACCTTCACTAGATAAAGTTGGTTTTGCACCTTGCGTCATCAGTAAACCCTGCCAAATAATAAAAACGATTGCTCCAAAAAGGCAGAATATAATAAAGGAAACAAAAAGTCCTCTCCAAATTCCACTTCGGACATTTAGATCCCGTGTTTGCTGTGTTGAAGTCTTGTATTTCGATAGCGTAAACAACTCATTGGTAAAAGATTTAACATTCGTTATCCCCGTAAGTGCTTCCTCGATAATTGAATTTGATTCTGCAGTAAAATTTTGTGCCTCTTTACTTAACTTACGGATAAATCGACCGAAAAATACAGCGACAATAGCCATAACCGGAACTGTAGCTAACATTATCAAAGCTAATTTCCAGGAAATAAAAAACAGAAAAGCAACGCCACCAAAAACAATAATTATCTGTCTAAAGAATTCTGCAATAGTTGTGCGTAATGTCTCTTGAAGCTGAACAATATCAGAAGAAACGCGACTTGTAAGTTCACCCACTTTACTTTTGTTGAAAAAATCCATTGGCATATAAACCAGCTTCTCAAATGCATCATTTCTTATGTCACGCAAAGCATTTTCTGTAACGTTATTAAATATTACAACCCTTACAAAAGAAAACAAAGCTTGAAAAGCAAATAGAATAAATAAAGACAAAGCAATAGAATTAATATTTTCCATGCTAATAAAATCAATAGTGCCAGAACTAGTGTTTTTTGAGCCACTAGCTCCTAGCAATTTTCCCATTAAATAGGGAAAAACTAAACCTGCAGAAGTTGATAAAACCAGAAATACCCAACCAATAAAATAAACAAAAGCATAGGGCTTAAGATACGAAAAGATTCCCTTCGCTTTTCTATAGCTATCCGTTGTCAATTTAACTTTTTCAGTTTTTTCTTTCTTAGGAGATAACATTCATGATATTTATCACAAAAATAGTGTGGTTTATTGGTATTGCGGTAATTTTAAATAAAAATTTAAAAAGAATTTGTTTTAAACAAAATTTTACTATATTTGCAACCTCAAATTTAGCGACAATATTAAGTTAAAATCATGAAAAGAACATTTCAACCATCCGTAAGAAAAAGAAGAAATAAGCACGGCTTTCGCAGCAGAATGGCATCAAAAAATGGTCGTCGAGTTCTTGCATCACGTCGCAAAAAAGGAAGAAAGAAATTAACAGTTTCTGATGAACCGATGCACAAAAGATAGAAATTATAAATTATTTAAACCTCTTAATTCAAGAGGTTTTTTTTTGACATAAATTTTTTGAGAATATTTGCTGGATTTAAATAAGAGAGCTAGTCAAAAAACCTCAATTTGCAAGCACTTTGGGGGAAGCTGCTAAAATATCACTGCTTGTTCCCTCTGCAAATTTCTCGAAATTCTTTACAAATTTCGCTGCTAAACCATTTGCTGTTCGATCATATTGATCTTTGTCAAACCATGTATTTCTTGGATTCAATAATTCAGAAGGCACTCCATCACAAGAACTTGGAAATGCCAAATCAAATACAGGCAAGGCCTCAAAATGAACACCATCTAATTTTCCTGTTAATGCCGCTGTAATCATTGCACGAGTATAAGAAAGCTTCATGCGACTTCCGACACCATAAGAACCTCCTGACCACCCAGTATTTAACAACCAAACATTTATATTAGCGCTATCTAATTTTTCACCCAATAATTCAGCATATTTAGCCGGATGTAAAGGGAGGAATGCAGCACCAAATCCAGCAGAGAAAGTGGTTGTTGGTTCAGTTACGCCAACTTCAGTTCCTGCAACTTTAGCTGTATAGCCCGACATAAAATGATACATTGCTTGTGCTTTTGTAAGTTTTGAAATTGGAGGTAAAACACCAAAGGCATCTGCAGTTAGAAAAAATATATTTTTCGGTGCAGCTCCAATTGATGGCACAGCTATATTATCGATAAAATTTATAGGATAAGAAACCCGAGTATTTTCAGTAATTGTATTATCAGTATAATCAGGAGTTGAGGACTCAGTTTCGAAACCAATATTTTCTAACAAAGCACCAAATTTAATCGCATCATAGATTTGCGGCTCTTTTTCCCGCGTTAAATCTATCGTTTTTGCATAACAACCACCCTCAAAATTAAATACAGTATCGTCACTCCAACCATGTTCATCATCACCAATTAAGCGGCGATTTGGATCGGAAGACAAGGTAGTTTTTCCTGTTCCAGATAAGCCGAAAAAGATTGCTGTATCGCCATTCTGTCCGATATTTGCTGAACAATGCATTGATAAAACATTTTTTTCGTGTGGCAATAAAAAATTTAATGCGGAAAATATTCCTTTTTTAATTTCACCAGTATAGCCAGTTCCACCAATCAAAATCATTTTTTTTGTGAAGTTCAAAACCGCAAAATTATGCTGTCTTGTACCATCAATTGCTGGATCAGCTTTAAAACTCGGCACGCAAACAATATGCCAGTCTGGAATAAAATTTTGAAGCTCATCACTAGTAGGCCGAAGAAACATATTGTATGCAAATAAATTTGACCAAGCAAATTCAGAAACAACCCGAATATTTAATCTAAATTTTTCATCTGCACAGGCGTTTGTATCTCGAACATAAACATCTTTCTCTACCAAAAAACTTTTCATTCGAGTATAAAGAGCGTCAAATCTCTCAGGAGAAAATCCAATATTTATATCGCCCCACCAAACTGCTTTTTCAGTAATTTCATCCCTCACAATAAATCGGTCTTTTGGAGAACGACCTGTAAATTCACCTGTATCAATAGCAAGAGCACCAGTATCGGTTAGCATTCCATCCCCAGTAATAATACAATCCTCTATTAATTCAGAAGGCGAAAGATTCCAAAATTGCTGCCCTAAACCAGTTAAGCCAATAGATTTTTTTAAATCATTGTTTACTCCATATTTTCCAATTAACTCCATAGTTTAAATTCTAAGTAAATGCTATCAATTAATACTTGCAAAAGTACAATTATCACACTAAAAAAAAGATTTAAAATTCAGATTTTTCCAACAAATCAAATTTAGATTGTTAACAAATTAATTTGCTTAACTCTCAAAAGATTTGTATATTAAG
>RFSL01000111.1 GCA_009923965.1 Flavobacteriia bacterium
GTAATTTCTTTTTGCACAAAAATTAAAGCATTAAAACTAGACTTTGAACCTTCTTTTTTTGAGATAACTTTTGTGCTTTCTTTAGTTCATTTTCATGCTAAAAATTGCAGTATTTGTGTTATCGAAACTGGTTTAGGTGGGCGTTTAGATGCAACAAATTGCATACTTCCAAAAATCAGCGTTATCACTAATATTGGCATGGATCACATGAAATTTTTAGGGAATACATTAAAAGAAATTGCAATCGAGAAAGCAGGAATCATCAAAGAAAATCGACCGCTTGTTATTGGAAAAACACAGAACGAGATTAAAGAATTATTTACTGATATTGCAAAAGAAAAAAAAGCAAAAATTTTCTTTGCCGATGAAAACAAAAATAATACAATAGAACTTTATCCATCCTACCAAATTGAAAATTTACAAACTGCACTCAAAACTTTGGAACTACTCTCCTACTCCATTTCACAAGAAATAATTCAAAAAAGTATTTATAAGCTCCAAAAAAATACGGGACTATTTGCTCGAATGACACACATAAATAGAAATCCTACTATTATTTTAGACGTGTCGCACAACGAAGACGGAATAAAAGCCACTCTAAAAGCACTTATTATAAATCCAAAAGGGAAATTAGTTGTTTTACTTGGCTGTTCTAATGACAAAGATATCAACCTGCACTTGAACTTATTTCCAGATAAAGCAAACATCTATTTATGTGCATTTAATAATGAAAGAAGTCGAAAAATTGAAGAATATCAAAATTTAAAAACCCAAAATTCAAAAATAAAAGAAGTGTTTGCGGATATTAATTTAGCCATAACTAAGCTAAAGAAATTGCTCTCCAAGGAAGATACACTTCTGGTAATTGGCAGTTTCTTTCTTATTGCAGATTTCAAAGCCGATAACAATCCTTCTTAATATCTAAAAAATTATTTATCTTTGTGCTAATGGAAAAACAAGTCATTCTCAATTCCAAGCACTTAGAACTTACATTGAAAAGACTTTCCCACGAATTAATTGAATCCCATAACGATTTTTCAGATACAGTTTTAGTTGGACTTCAACCAAGAGGAATCTATGTTGTTTCTCAGTTAAAAAAGCAACTTGAAATTATTTTAGGAAAAGAAATTGTTTGCGGAAATCTCGATATTACCTTTTTTAGGGATGACTTTAGAAGAAGAGAAAAACCACTTATTCCAAGCATCACAAATATTGATTTTAGCCTCGAAAATAAAAAAGTAGTTTTAGTAGACGATGTCTTATATACTGGAAGAACAATTCGCGCTGGTTTAGATGCATTACTAACATTTGGACGTCCATCGAAAGTAGAATTACTCGTGTTAATTGACCGCCGTTTTCGCAGAGATTTACCCATTCAAGCAGACTATATTGGAAAAATGGTAGATTCCTTAATCTCTGAACGCGTATCAGTAGAATGGGAAGAAATAGAAGGTGAGGATAAAATAGTATTGTATACAAAAGATTCAAATGAATAATTTAAGTGTAGATCATCTTACCGGAATAAAAGACCTCAGCAAAGAGGACATCGACTTAATCTTCAAAACCGCAGATAGCTTTAAAGAAGTAATTAACCGACCAATTAAAAAAGTTCCTTCACTGAGAGATATTACAATTGCAAATATTTTCTTTGAAAATTCAACACGGACAAAACTTTCCTTTGAATTAGCAGAAAAAAGACTTTCCGCTGACATTCTTAACTTCAGTGCTTCTGGGAGTTCAGTAAAAAAAGGAGAGACACTTATCGATACTGTAAATAATATCCTTTCTATGAAAGTGGACATGGTAATTATGCGTCATCCGAATCCGGGAGCAGCACTTTTTTTATCTCAAAAGGTAAATGCAAAAATTATAAATGCTGGAGATGGAACTCATGAACATCCTACTCAAGCACTTTTAGATGCTTACTCTATTCGTGAAAAACTTGGCGTTGTACAAGGAAAAAAAGTAGTAATCGTGGGAGATATTTTACATTCTCGCGTGGCATTATCAAATATTTATTGCTTACAGAAATTAGGTGCAGAAGTCATGGTTTGCGGTCCAACAACCCTTATTCCAAAAGACATGCATTTATTAAATGTCAAAATTTCTCACAACCTAAGAGAAGCATTGGAATGGTGTGATGTTGCAAATATGCTGCGAATTCAGTCAGAAAGACAAGAAATTAGTTATTTTCCATCTTTGAGAGAGTATTCAATGCAATTTGGATTAAACAAAGAAATTTTAAATAGTCTTTCAAAAGAAATTGTGGTAATGCACCCCGGCCCTATAAATCGCGGTGTTGAAATTACAAGCGATGTTGCAGATTCTAAACAAAGTATAATTTTAAATCAAGTTGAAAATGGTGTTGCAATTCGAATGGCAGTAATTTATTTACTCGCAGCTAAGATTGATCGTTAATTATTTTTACATTTGACAAAATGATTAAAATGAACTTTTCAACTGACCAAATAAGAAATGTCACTTTTATTACTTCAAACGTTGAGAAACTAGATGCATCAAATGCGCCAGAATTAAAGAGCCATTTCATTTTATTAAATAACGCAGGCATAAATAACATCATCCTCGATTTATCGTCATCTAAATACTGTGATTCATCAGGTTTAAGTGCAATACTTACAGGAAACAGACTTTGTAAAGATACAAATGGTAAATTCGTAATTTGTGGACTTCAGTCAAATGTTCAAAAAATGATTGAAATTGCGCAACTTGATCGTGTTTTTAAAATTTGTGATACAGTTGATGAAGCCCAAGCTGCCATTGAATTTTGAGTTTTAAGATCACCATACTTGGAAGTGGTGCTGCTTTGCCAACAAATAAAAGAGGACCATCAGCACAATACATCGATTGCATAAACCGACATTTACTAATTGATTGTGGAGAGGGAACTCAAACACAATTAAGAAAATTCGGAGTTCATTTTCAGAAAATCAGCCATATTTTTATATCTCACTTACATGGAGATCATTTTTTTGGTCTTCCTGGTTTATTAAGCACCATGAATCTTTTAGGAAGAAATACCGGACTTACAATTTATGGCCCTGAAAATCTTCATGCACTTTTAAATGATATTTTTAGCTGTGGTGGTCAACAACTGAATTTTAATCTCAACTTTGTTCCGCTAGATTTCACTGAGGAAAAAGTCCTTTTTGAAGATAAACTAATTTGCGTCAAAAGTTTTCCTTTAAAACACAGAGTTCCAACCTGTGGCTTTAAAATTGAAGAAAAAACAAAAGAGTACAGTATCAATGCAGAGGCAACAAAGAAACTTTCAATTCCCTTAAAAGATTACCCGAAACTTAAGCGAGGGGAAAATATTGTCTTGGAAAATGGCAAACAAATTGATTTTCGGAATTGTGTTTTTGAGCCAAAAAATCCTAGGTCTTACGCTTATTGCTCAGACACCTATCCAAGCGATAAATATTTGAATTCTATACAGGGTGTCGACATGCTTTATCATGAAGCAACATTTACAGAAGAACTTGCAGATCGTGCAAAGTCAACCCTACACAGCACAGCCAAAAAAGCAGCAGAAATAGCACAAAAAGCAAAGGTTAAAAAATTGCTACTTGGTCATCTTTCTTCCCGATACGAAAATAGCGAAGGACATTTGCTCGAAGCCTCTCAAATATTTAAAGATACAATCGTAGCAGAAGATGGAATGGTGATTGAGCTCTTATAAATTAGTTAAGAATCTACTTTACGAGACTTTATTTCTGAGCAAAACGATAAAGAACATAAGCAACTATACTAAAGAGGATATTCGGAATCCAGACAGCCAAAAGCGAAGGAAATCCAACATTTATTGCTGCTACAGTCGTCATCTTCATGGCAAAAATATAGATGAATACAAACCCCAAACCAATTGCGATATTTAAACCTATTCCTCCTCTTTTTTTCTGAGAGGATACTGCAACTCCTATAATTGTTAAAATATAGGCGGCAAAAGGGTAAGAAGTACGCTGGTGCAACTCAATTTCATAAGATGAAACAGCTGCAGATCCTTTTAATTTTTCTCGTGAAATTAAATTCTTTAATTCAGAAAATGTCATCGTTTCTGCAATGGTATTTCGCTGCGCCATTTCCTCCATCACGAAATTAAAAACCGTATCTTTTTTAGCTCCAAATTTAAGTGTCCCCTCCGGAAATAAAATATCTTTTTCGTAATAATCTTTTAATTGCCATTTGTTTGTTCCCGGATAATTCTTTGCATAGCGAGCTTTT
>RFSL01000112.1 GCA_009923965.1 Flavobacteriia bacterium
GTCTCACTAATATTTTTATAGGTTACAGCACTTGTATTGTCAGCGTAAAATTCTTTGATTCGTGAAATTACACCTACATTATTTCTAAAGTAAGTACTTGCAGAAAGATTTATTTTTTTTTGCTCTAAAGTAAATGATAGGTCAAATGAATTGATGAATTCTGGTTGTAAGTAAGGGTTTCCTTTCCTCAAATTAAAAGGATCTGAATAACTCGTGAATGGATTTAGTTCTCCAGAACCAGCACGCGTTATACGTTTGCTGTAACTCAATCCTAGTTCTGATTTTTTTGAGAAGGAATAACGTACATGTGCTGAAGGAAAAAAGTTCATATAATCATTTACAATACGTATTGAATCTGAAATCAGGTTTGGAATTTGATACGCTTTTTCTAATCGAATACCACCTTGGTATTTGAATTTCCCGAGTTGCTGCCCATAAATTCCGTAAAGGCTATAAATTTGTTCATTATAGGAATAGAGAAAGTTTGCTAAATTATTTTCTTGGTATTGTTTGATTGAATCATTGTACTGTTCCGAATAGGTATCAACTGTTTGATTTCGAAGAATCATCTTTGTCCCAGTTTCAATTCGTGCACTTATTTTTGGTAAAAGGTAACTAAAGTCCATTTGTGCAGTCGTAATATTGTTTTTTTCTTTGTTGAATAATTGTTGTAATAATCTAGGAGTAGAGGAAATACTGGAGTCTGGATTAAAATAATTTTCTTTATAATATCCTTGAGTTGCATCATTTCCAAAGGATTGATTTAAGTCTACGATAAGATTCCCCCTTTGTTTTTTTAAATCATATTTGTAGTTGACATTTACATCAATATTTTTTTGTTGAGAGGGATCGTAGGAAGTTCTTTGCCAGAATTGAGTAAGATTTCCTATTCCATCAAATTTAGTATTCCATAAATCTCCAGTGCGATCGCGTTGACCTACATTTCCTGTTGTTGATAAGCCAATTGTATTTCGTTCTTTTAAATTAAAGTCTACACCAAGTCTAAAGGTTCTTCCGGCATTTAAATCTCCGCCAGTTCTTTTTTGATCTAAAATACTCGTGATGTTGTTTCCTAGACTTTGTTTTATATACGAATCGTTATTTCGATAACCATCCAGATAGCGCTCGTTGTAACTTCCGTAGACATTAAAACCTGCATTTCGGTAACTCAAAGACAGCGATCCCTCAAGCACATTCCCGTTTTTTAGATTCCCTGAACCGATGTTACTTGAGACTAAACCATTGAATCCTTTGAGTTTATTTTTCTTAAGAACAATATTTATAATTCCTGAGGTTCCGTCTGGGTCATATTTTGCAGATGGATTAGTAACAATTTCAATTCTATCTACAGAGCTAGCAGGCAATGCATCTAAAAGTGTTTTTCCATTTCCACCAGAAAGAGAGCTTGGACGCCCGTCTATTAAAATAATTACAGTTCCTTCACCACGCAGCATTACTCGACCTTCTTGGTCAACTTCAACGGAGGGTAAACGATTTAAAATATCATTGGTAGTTCCACCTCTCACTGAAATATCTTCCCCTACATTATAAACTTTCTTGTCAATCCCTGATTGCAGTAAATTTAGTTTTCCTTCAATTTTTACTTCATTTAAATTTGAAATTTTTTCTTTAATCAGGCGAAGATTTCCAAGATTAATAATTTTTAAGCTTGCGCTTAGTGTAATATCTGGAACAAGAAAATCCTCGTATTCAATAAGCGATAGCCGAATAAAATAGTTTCCGTTTGCAATTCGCTCAAAATTAAATTTTCCGTTTTGATTTGTAAAAACACCAGTAACAAGACTCGAATCTACTTGATTAAACAAGCGAACAGAGACATATTCTAAAGGATCAGAAGTTTTACTATCACTGATTTTTCCAAAAATAATTCCTTCTCCACTAGGATTTTGAGAAAATAGGAAGTTAGAAATCAATAAAAAAGCAATAAGAAATTTCATAAGAGCACAAAAATAATCAATACAACTTGTTAATTATAATCTAAAAACGATTTAGCTTCTTAATTATATAATTTAAAACTTTACGCTAATAATTCACTTATTGTAAATATCGTTTTACTTTTGTCTAAAATCAGTGTCTAATGCGATTCAATCTATCTGAGGTTAATGAATTAATACGATCAAGAAGAACCATATATCCTGAACAATTTTCAGATAGAAAAGTTCATAAGGAACAATTGGAAAATATACTTACGAATGCCCAATGGGCACCAACTCATGGAAATACGCAACCTTGGCGTTTTCATGTCTTTATGGAAGATGGCTTATCTACATTAAGTAGTTTTTTGGGAACAAGCTATTTAAAAATCACACCAAAAGAACTTCAAAATGATATGAAGTTAGCAAAATTAATTCGTCGACCTCTCCTCGCATCTGCAGTTGTTGCAGTTTCTATGAAGCGTCAAATAGAGAATAAAATTTTAGAAATAGAGGAAATAGAGGCAGTAGCTTGTGCGATACAAAACATGCATCTTTCTTGCACGGCATATGGACTTGGTGGATTTTGGTCGACACCAAAGTTAATTTATTCTTCAGAAATGAATGACTTTTTAGAATTAGATGAAATCGACAAATGCTTGGGTTTATTTTACATTGGTTATCCATCGATTGATTGGCCTACAGCACACCGAAAACCACTTGAATTTAATACGAAATGGATAAACAAATAGAGCATTTAGATTTAGGATTTGTAAATTACACGAATCATCCAACCAACAATGATTATGTTGTTTTTCGTTTCGCGGACGTACACCGCGCCAATTCTTTTCGTGAGCTATTAAAGGAACAAAAAATTTGGTTTGAAGAAAGTCAAGATCAAAAAAGACAGCTGCTAGTTTACTTATTTGGCTTGCATCATTCAGATTACAATAAAGCTCAAAAAATAAATATTACAGTAGAAGCGAAACACAAAAAATTCTTAATTCCCGGAAAGTTCTTTCGATGGTTTATAGTTTTATTTGGATTAACAATGATTATTCTTGCGGCGATTGGATATTCTATTAATGGATCAAAACAAGGAACACCTGTAAAAACAACGCGATGAAGAAACTTCTAGTACTCTTCTTTTTGCTATTAATTACTTCTTCATTTTCTCAATTAGGCAATAGTGGTCGATTTCCAAATTATTTTGGTTTTCAAGTGCGGGCAATAATTCCATCAGTGTTAAGCGGAGGGACGAATACTATAATTGACAGTGCCAATTACCTATCTCAATCAATCCGTCAATTACCTGGAATTTCATATGGTGCAAATATTCGTGTAGGTTTAACGGACTTACTAGCAATTGAAACAGGAATAAATTACTTGGAACGGAAATTTGAAATTAGAGCGACTGTTTTGGACTCTAATTTTTCTGCTAGCACAGTTGTTTCCTATATTCAATATGATATTCCATTAAACGGGTTAATTTATATTAAGTTGGCAAAGAAAATTTATGCTACTGCAGCTTTGGGAGTTTCTGTCAGTTTTAAACCCACAAATATCAGAAAAGATGTTTCTGAGAACAAGAATTTATTTGTCCACCAGGGATATACTTCAATTGCAAACATGTTTGGAGCTTCTTTAAATGCCAATATAGGTTTTGAATACCGAACAAAGAAAAGTGGATTTTTTAATATAGGTGCTTCTGCACAAATTCCATTTTCAAAGCTTTTCGATATTCGAACAACTTATGTTTATGTAAATACAGGAATTCGTAGCGTTTATCAAGTTGTTAATGGCTCATATCTTTCTATTGATTTAAGGTACTTTTTTCATAATTCAAATCGCAGTGGTTCAATTTTTCAAAATGGTCCAATTGAATAATAAAATTGAATTGCTTATTCAAGAATTAAATTTAACTCCTCATCCTGAGGGTGGATTTTACCGCGAAACTTATCGTTCAAAAGAAGTACTAAAAGATGTCAATCGTAATTTAGTTACTACTATTTATTTCCTATTGCGATCAGAAGATATTTCTCATTTTCATCGTATAAAGAGCGATGAACACTGGTTTTTTCATGCTGGAAGTCCACTAGTAGTTCATACACTTGATAAAAACGGACATCATAAACATCTTGTAGGATTGGGATTAAACAAAGGGGAAACTCCACATTTTATAGTTCCAAAAAATACCATTTTTGGAAGTCAAGTTTTAGAAAAAAATAGTTTTAGTCTTGTTTCTTGTCTCGTTTCTCCAGGTTTTGATTTTGCAGACTTTGAACTAATAAAAAGA
>RFSL01000113.1 GCA_009923965.1 Flavobacteriia bacterium
TTTATTCTGGAAAAGACAATTCAATGCTCAAATCTATAAATCTTCAGATAAATTTGATCGTGAGATTGAAGATTATAAGTACGGTGTTGATGCTTTGTATGAGGCTGAAAAAATCAAAGAGGATATTCGTAAATGGGAAATTGATGTATGGAATTATTAATTCTGTAAACTAATTCTCCTTACTACTTTTAATCTTTCTTAATTTTAGAAATGGAATAAATCGTGGGGTTCTTTCTTTATAAGCATTGTATTCCCGGTATTTACTTTCTGTAATCTCCTCAGAAAAATCAGAACTTCCTTTGAAAAGAATTATTAGTAGAACACAACCTGCAATTGACCAGTTAATCCAGGAACCTGTGATATGTACACTAAATAAATAAAATACAAGCCAGATTGCTTGTTCCATAGCGTAGTTAGGATGGCGAACAATAGCCCATAAACCTGTTGAGATAAATCCTTTTTTATACTCTCCAAGATCTTCATTATTCGCTATTCTTCTATGTTTTTCTTGTTGAAAGGCATATTGCTGGTTGTCTGCAACAAATTCTATATAAATAAAGCTTATCATAAGCAAAGCAAGAACTCCATCGATCCAATTTAAATTGTGGTCAACATTTGTGTTCAAACATACTAGGATTGGTAAAGTAAATAGGAAGATTAATGTTAATTGATAAGTGCAGATAAAAAATAAGTTGAATAACATCCAAATAATCGGATTATTAAATCCTTTTCGTTTGCGTAAAACTTCCCAACGATAATCTTCTTCTCCAGACCAAAATTTCCAAGAATAGGCTCCTCTTCTTGCAAAATTATAAGTCAGGCGAATACCCCAAAGACTTACTAGTAATGACATTAAAATCATTCTTGGATCCCAAAGCCCCATAGCTGTCATGTGCCAAACATAATAAATAGGCACAATGCTCCACAGTTTATCTACTTGAGAATTATTTTTTGCTAACTCCCCGATTATAAAACAATAAGCAATTACGCCACTTAAAATATAGAGCATCTGATAAAGAATTGCCCATTGTAAATCATTCGGCGCGATTCCAAAATTGAAACAAACAAGTGGAACTATTATGAGTGTAAAAATTAGAAGTAAAATTGTTATGAGCATTGTAATAACTTAAATTAATATTTTATTGAACTAAGCAAAAATAACAAAAAACTGCAATTTTTAAGAATAATAAAACTCAAAATTCTTCTTCAAATTGACTATTCTAAGATTACGTTTTATATCTTAACTTTGCAATATGAATGATTATGATTACATGCAAAGATGTATTGATCTTGCCCTATTGGGAAAAGGAATGGTAGCTCCTAATCCAATGGTCGGATGCGTAATAGTTCATAATAAGCGCATTATCAGCGAAGCATTTCACATGCATTTTGGAAGTTCTCATGCAGAAAATAGTGCGATAGAATTAGTTGAAGATAAATCTTTGCTAGCAGAATCTACAGTTTATATTTCTTTAGAGCCTTGTGCTCATTTTGGAAAAACTCCTCCCTGCGTTGACTTACTTATAAAGTATAAGCTCAAAAAAGTTGTAGTTGGCTGTAGGGATTCAAATCCACTTGTTGCAGGAAAAGGAATTGAAAAACTTATAAAGTCAGGAATTGAAGTGAATGAGGGAGTTTTAGAAGACGAATGCAAAGAGTTAAACAAGCGATTTTTTACTTTTCATGAAAAAAAACGACCGTATGTTATTTTAAAATGGGCGCAGACAAATGATGGTTATTTAGATAAGTTGCGAGAAAAGGGAGAAGTTGGAAGTAACTGGATTTCTGCACCAGAAACAAAAGCATTGGTTCACAAATGGCGCAGTGAAGAACAAAGTATTTTAGTTGGTAGAAATACGATTATCAATGATAATCCATCTTTAACAGTTAGAGAATATAAAGGTGAAAATCCAATAAGAATTGTTATCGATAGTCAATTACAAATCAGTAGTGATGTAAATATCTATTCCGAAGAAGCCCCTACCATTGTTTTTAATCGTTTGAAAAATGAACTGAAAGAAAATATCGAGTGGGTGAAAATTTCAGAAACCTCAACAGCAAATATTTTAGAGGAACTTTACAAAAGGAATATTCTTTCTGTTTTCGTTGAAGGTGGCAGTAGAACGCTACAATATTTTATCATTGATAATGTTTGGGATGAGGCCCGCGTAATTGTTGGAGACATTAGTTTTGGTGAAGGCATTAAAGCGCCTGTAATAAATAAGGTTCCATATGACAATTATAAGTTTGGATCAGATATGATTTATTATTACAAGCGAAAATGACAGATTTATTTCTTGCCATCTTTTTATCAAGCTTAATTTTCGTGATTTTTAAAGTTTTCCCGCGCTTTAAAATAGATACATTTCAAGCAATTGTATTTAATTACATCAGTGCTTTTCTTTGTGGGTATATTCTTTACGGGAGTGACTTAAAAGATGAAGCTTGGGAAAATACCAACTGGATTTTCTATGCAGTTTTAGCCGCTTTACTCTTTATTTCGCTCTTTGTTTTAATGGGAAAAAGCGCTCAGAAGAATGGAATGGCTATTACATCAGTAGCTGTAAAAATGAGCATGGCGGTTTCTGTTCTTGGAATGGTTTTTATTTACAATGAACAACTTCCTTTTTTAAAAATTATAGCAATCTTATTGGCATTTTCTGGGGTGATTCTTGTTTCATTCTCAAAGAAATCAAGTGATTCAAAACAGCAAACATGGTGGATGTTACTGATCTTATTTTTTGGCAGCGGAATTTTAGATTTACTGCTTAATTATGTCCAAAAAACTCAAGTTGATGTTATAAGTACGGCCCTTTTCTCTGCATTTGGTTTTGGTATAGCCGGTTTAATTGGCTTGGGGATTCTTATTGCTCAGATAATTAGGCGAAAAACACGCATAGAATTCAGGAATATTATCGGAGGAGTTATTTTAGGCGTACCCAATTTTTTCTCAATATTTCTCTTGATGCGCGCTTATAATTCAGTTACTTGGTCTGATTCTTCTGTTCTGGCAGTTATTAATGTTGCTGTTGTTTGTATTTCTACACTCTGTGGAACACTCATTTTCTCGGAAAAAATATCTTGGGCGAAAGGTCTTGGATTGTGTTGTTCTCTTTTCGCAATTTACCTCTTTTATTTAGTGAATTAATTGTACTTTTGACTATGCGAATTCTTATTTTTTGTTTCATTTTTTTTGCTAAAAGCTATATTCAAGCTCAAGGCACATATCAATTAGCCGTTCTAAAATACAGTGGCGGTGGCGATTATTACGCAAATCCAACTTCGCTAACAAACCTCATTTCTTTCTGCAACAAAGAATTTGGAACAAATATCTCCAAAGAAGTCCCCTTTGTAGAAGTCGGCAGTAAAGATCTATTCCGCTATCCCTTCATTCATATGACAGGACATGGAAATGTTGTGTTTTCAAGAGCAGAGGCTGAAAATTTAAGAACATATTTGCTTTCAGGTGGATTTTTACACATTGACGATAATTATGGAATGGACGAATATATTCGTGTTGAATTAAAGAAAGTATTTCCAGATATTTCACTTATTGAGCTTCCTTCAAATCACGCGATTTACAATCAAAAATTTATCCTAAATGGCTTGCCAAAAATACACGCACACGACGAAAAAAAAGCACAAGCTTTTGGCATTGTAGCAAATGGAAGATTAGTTTGCCTTTATACCTTTGAAACAGATTTAGGTGATGGTTGGGAAGATCCACAAGTTCACAATGACCCGCCTGAAAAACGAAAAATGGCATTGCAAATGGGCGCCAATATACTTATGTATGCTTTTATGCGCTAAAATAAGTAATTTTTAAAAGTAGCATAAAAGAGATTTTTAAACATAAGCAACAAACTTGCGCCTATACAGCTAAATTGGGTGTCTAGGCGCAAGTTTGTAGCGCCTATATATGAGTTATGCCCAATGCTATGACAACAGTACCAACAACATCAGACCGAAAGAAAAAAATATCTTAGGACTGAAATAAATAGACGAGTGAACAGATGACTTTAGACCAGTATATTGACAACATAAATAAACGCTATAAACTTGGTAATGCGACCGAGCATACTTTTCGGGGCGACTTGCAACAACTTTTAGAAAGTTTAGTGCCGACAATCAGAGCTACCAATGAACCCAAAAGACAGAGTTGCGGTGCTCCTGACTACATCTTGACAAAGAAGGATATTCCGGTTGGATTTATTGAAGCTAAAGACATTG
>RFSL01000114.1 GCA_009923965.1 Flavobacteriia bacterium
AAAATTAACAATTGGAAGCAAAATTCCTTCTATTACATCAAGCGATCAAAACGGCAAAGAAATCAATCTTTCTCAATTTAATGGTAAAAAACTTGTAGTCTACTTTTATCCAAAGGACGATACTCCTGGTTGTACAGCTCAAGCATGCAGCTTAAGAGATAGCTTTGAAATATTAGTCGAAAAAGAAATAGTAATTCTTGGTGTAAGTGCAGATAGTGCACAAGCTCACACAAAATTCATTGAAAAATACAAGTTGCCGTTTTCTCTATTAGCTGATACTGAAAAGGAAATTATCAAAGCTTTTGGAGTATGGGGATCAAAAAAATTTATGGGGAGAACATATGACGGAATACACCGGACAAGTTTTTTATTTAATGAAGACTCCACTCTGATTGCTGTTTTAGACAAGCCAAATACAAAAGATCATGCAAATGAAATACTACAAACATACAAATTATGAGAAGGTCGTAAATAATTTACAATCATTGCAGCATAAATTTGTACTATAATAAAAAACAGAATACTTACACATTTAAAAAAATCAATATGTCAAAACAAGAATTAAACACAGAAAAGCTAAAAGCACTTCAACTAACAATGGAAAAATTAGATAAAACATTCGGAAAAGGTGCAGTAATGAAATTGGGTGATTCTCCCGTTGAAAAAGTAGAGGTAATTCCAACCGGATCTATAACATTAGATCTAGCACTAGGAATTAATGGCTATCCAAAAGGAAGAGTAGTTGAAATATACGGTCCCGAATCATCTGGAAAAACAACGCTCGCAATACATGCTATTGCTGAAGTTCAAAAGCAAGGAGGAATTGCAGCTTTTATAGATGCAGAACATGCCTTTGACCAGTTTTACGCTAAAAAATTAGGTGTTGATATCGCAAATTTATTAATTTCTCAGCCGGACAATGGAGAACAAGCATTAGAAATTGCAGACAACCTTATTAGGTCTGGAGCAGTAGATTTAGTTGTTATTGATTCAGTTGCAGCATTAACTCCAAAAGCAGAAATTGAAGGTGAAATGGGAGATTCTCAAATGGGACTTCAGGCACGATTAATGTCAAAAGCATTAAGAAAATTAACAGGTTCTATTAGTAAAGCAGGATGCTGTTGTATCTTCATCAATCAACTTAGAGAAAAAATAGGCGTGATGTTCGGTAATCCAGAAACAACAACTGGAGGAAATGCACTAAAGTTTTATTCTTCAGTTAGACTTGACATTAGAAGATCAACTCAATTGAAAGATGGTGAAGAAATAATTGGTAATCGCGTGAAAGTAAAGGTTGTTAAAAATAAAGTTGCCCCTCCGTTCAGAAAAGCAGAATTTGATATTATGTATGGTGAAGGCATTTCCAAAGTTGGAGAAATCATTGATCTAGGAGTTGAACTTAACATCCTTAAGAAAAGTGGTTCATGGTTTTCTTATGGAGAAACAAGATTAGGACAAGGTAGAGATTCTATAAAGACCTTATTACTTGATAATCTAGAATTAGCTGATGAATTAGAAGCTAAAATCAAAGAAGCAATAGTAAGCCCAAATTTAAAATTAGAAGTTTTACAAGATTGATTTAATAGTAGATTGGTTAAAATTGAGGGGGAAACTCCTCTTTTTTTTGCGGCATAATTAACAAAATCTGTACTTCATAGTCCTTTAATTATTTTTCTATTCATTCAAAACTATTGTATTTAAATAATTTAACTTCATTGGATTTTTAGTGTAACTCTTTTTTTTATTGTTCGTATTCAGACAGATTGGCTTAAAAACACTATTTTTGCCCTCGATTAATTAAAATTTAAATAGAAAAATATGAATGCAATTATGATTTATGTTCCTATAGCTATGGCTATAATTGGCCTAATTTTTATGGCTATTAAACGATCTTGGGTGTTAAAGCAAGATGCCGGCGACGGTAAAATGAAAGAGATTTCTGATTACATCTATGAAGGTGCATTGGCTTTTCTTAAAGCAGAATACCGCTTATTAGCAATTTTTGTAGTCTTAGCAAGTATTTTATTGGCCGGGATTTCCTTCATTGTTCCAACTACTCACATATTAATTGTTGTCGCATTTATTTTCGGAGCATTCTTTTCGGCTTTAGCTGGAAACATGGGAATGAAAATCGCTACAAAAACAAATGTTCGCACAACTCAAGCAGCACGTACAAGTTTACCACAAGCATTGAAAGTTGCTTTTGGTGGTGGAACTGTAATGGGTTTAGGTGTTGCTGGTTTAGCTGTTTTAGGTTTAACAACTTTCTTTATTTTATTCTTCCACTTCTTCATGGGAGGAAATTGGGCAAATGGTGGTACTGATAAAATGACAATTGTACTTGAAACTTTAGCTGGATTTTCTTTAGGAGCTGAGTCAATTGCTTTATTTGCGCGTGTTGGTGGAGGTATTTATACAAAAGCTGCAGACGTTGGTGCAGATCTAGTAGGAAAAGTAGAAGCTGGAATTCCAGAAGATGACCCTCGTAATCCTGCAACAATTGCAGATAACGTAGGAGATAATGTTGGAGACGTTGCTGGAATGGGTGCCGATTTATTTGGTTCTTATGTTGCAACCGTATTAGCTGCCATGGTACTTGGTAACTATGTTATAAAAGATATGGGAGGAGTAATAAATGACGCTTTTGGAGGAATTGGTCCAATATTATTACCGATGTCGATTGCTGGCTTTGGAATTCTTTTCTCAATTATTGGAACCATGCTTGTTAAAATTACAAGTAATGATGCAAAAGAAGCGCAAGTTCAAAAAGCACTAAACATTGGAAACTGGGTATCTATCGTTCTTACTGCTATAGCATGTTTTATATTGGTAAAATATATGTTACCAGAATCAATGTCAATGAATTTCTTTGGTGAAGGCGTGAAAGAAATCTCATCTTTAAGAGTTTTTTATGCAACTTTAGTTGGTTTGGTAGTTGGGGGTGCAATTTCATCTGTTACTGAATATTACACAGGATTAGGAACAAAACCAGTATTGAAAATTGTTCAAAAATCTTCTACCGGTGCAGGAACTAACGTGATAGCGGGTCTAGCAACTGGAATGATTTCTACTTTCCCAACGGTTCTTTTATTTGCATTTGCAATATGGGGATCTTACGCTCTTGCAGGTTTTTATGGTGTTGCATTAGCAGCTTCAGCAATGATGGCAACAACTGCTATGCAATTGGCGATTGATGCTTTTGGACCTATATCTGATAATGCAGGTGGAATTGCTGAAATGAGTGAATTACCGAAAGAAGTTCGCCAACGAACGGACATACTAGATTCTGTAGGAAACACAACAGCCGCGACAGGAAAAGGATTTGCTATCGCTTCGGCTGCATTGACATCACTGGCTTTATTTGCTGCCTATGTTACCTTTACTGGTATTGATGGAATAAATATCTTTAAAGCACCTGTATTAGCGATGTTGTTTATTGGTGGTATGATTCCTGTAGTTTTCTCTGCATTAGCAATGAATTCTGTTGGTAAAGCTGCAATGGATATGGTCTATGAAGTACGTCGTCAGTTTAAAGAAATTCCAGGCATAATGGAAGGCACTGGCAAACCAGAATATGGGAAATGTGTTGAAATCTCAACTAAAGCAGCTCTTAGAGAAATGATGTTGCCAGGAATTTTAACAATCGGTTTTCCTATTGCGATTGTACTTTTAGGAAAATTAGTATATGGTGATAACAATCAATTAATCGCTGAAATGCTTGGAGGTTATATGGCAGGAGTAACCGTTTCTGGTGTTCTTTGGGCAGTTTTCCAAAATAACGCAGGTGGAGCATGGGATAATGCAAAAAAATCCTTTGAAGCAGGTGTTGAAATAAATGGTGAAATGACTTACAAAGGTTCTGATGCACACAAGGCTGCAGTTACCGGAGATACGGTTGGTGACCCATTTAAAGACACTTCTGGACCATCAATGAACATTCTAATTAAACTTACTTGTTTAATAGGTCTAGTTATAGCGCCAATTTTAGGAAGCGGGCATCATGATGCAAAAAAAGCGATTGACTCCGAAACCAAATGTGAAATGGTAGACGGAAAATGTGTTACCAGCACTACAGGAAAATGCGACATGAGCCAATGCGCTAAAATGACCAAAGAAGAGTGTTCAAAAATGTGCGATTCTAAAGGTTGTTCTCCTGAGGAAAAAGCTATGTGCTTA
>RFSL01000115.1 GCA_009923965.1 Flavobacteriia bacterium
ATAATACCACTTTTGATTGTAATCATCAATAATCAAACCTGCTGCTGCATAGGGTATAGGTCTGGTAGCGTTGGGAATCTGAAATTTATAAACGGCATTATTTCGTTTTTTACAAATTAGTTCTTTAGTAGATCCAAACTGATTCATCCATAAATTTCCATAGCTATCAAAAGCTAATCCAGTTACATTATAATGGCCAGGCTCCGTTGCAGATTCACTTAAAAAAGAATTTTCGGAACAAAAAATAATATACTAAGCTTCCAATAAGAATTCCAAAAGATGCACCAGCCGCAACATCGCTTAGATAGTGAACACCCAAATAAATTCTACTAAAGACAACTACTACACCAACAGTAAATAAAAGAAGTAAAAGCCAATTTTTTCTCGTATAAAAAAGTGGAAAGAGAAAGGAAAGCATACCAAAATAATTTGCGCTATGTGAGGAAATAAATCCGTATTCACCACCTCTATAAAAGGATCCGTCAGCTTGTTTATAATAGTGTAAATAATTTTCTATCAACGGATTATGAGAAGGTCTTAGGCGCTGAAAAACTTCTTTAAATAAATGAACAGATAAAAAGTCTGTTAGAAAAATTGTGAGCACTAAGAAAATGATTAGTCCAAAGAAAACCTTTGGAGAATACTCTTTAAAAAGAAAATAAATTACCAATAAATAGAGCGGTAGAAGTGAGTAAGTTTGAGAAAAAAACCACATTACTTCATCCATTGTTTGAGAATGAAAGCCATTCACAAAAAGAACGAAATCACGGTCTAAGGTTTCAAGCCAATTCATCATTGTTCAAATGTTTCCAAATCATATCTTTTAATTCTGTTATTCCTTTTTGAGCAACAGAAGAAATAAAGATATAGGGGATTTTTGGAAGGTCTTTTTTTAATGCTGCTGTTAATTCCTCATCGAGCATATCAGATTTTGTTATCGCCAGCAAGCGTTCTTTATGTACTAATTCTGGATTAAATTGTTTTAACTCATTCAAAAGAATGTTAAACTCTTTCTTAATGTCATCGCTATCTGCAGGAATCATAAAGAGTAAAAGTGAATTTCTTTCAATATGGCGTAAGAAACGTAATCCAAGTCCTTTTCCTGTATGAGCACCTTCAATAATTCCTGGAATATCTGCCATAACAAATGAACGGTGATCGCGATAGGATACAATTCCTAAATTCGGCCGAATTGTCGTAAATGGATAAGCTCCAATTTCTGGTTTTGCAGCAGAGATAACTGACAATAAGGTGCTTTTTCCAGCATTTGGAAAACCAACTAATCCAACATCTGCTAAAATTTTTAATTCTAATATTTTCCAACCTTCTCGAGCGTCTTCGCCAGGTTGAGCATATCTCGGAGCTTGATTTGTTGGCGATTTAAATTGATTGTTTCCCCAGCCTCCTCGGCCGCCTGGCTGTATGATTCGCTCCTCGCCTTCTTCAGTTATTTCAAACTCTATTTCATTGGTTTCAGCATCTCGAGCAAGCGTTCCAAGTGGGACATCAATGTAAACATCCGATCCTTGAGAACCTGTTTTTAAATTTCCTGCTCCGTGCGCTCCATGCTCTGCTTTGATGTGTTTTTTAAATTTTAAATGGAGTAAAGTCCACAATTGCTTATTCCCACGTAAAATAATATGGCCTCCACGACCTCCATCTCCTCCATCCGGTCCGCCTTTTGGAATGTATTTTTCACGTCTAAAATGCGTAGATCCAGCTCCACCTTTTCCAGATGCACAATGAATTTTTACGTAGTCAACAAAATTATCTGAAGCCATCTTAGGCTAATTTAGTGTCAATGGCAGAAAACAAACGAGTTGTTATTTCGTCAATTGTTCCAAGACCATTTATGGAAATGAATTTATTTTGATTTTGATAATAGATTTTTACGGGAGCAGTTTCCTTGTTGTATACTGAAATTCTATTTTCAATAATACTGATATCACCGTCATCTGCTCTACCACTTGTAGTTGCTCTATTTAACAAGCGTCTTTTTAACTCCTCTTTTTCAACTTCCAAAGCCGCCATCATCGTAATGGATGTCTTGAAGGTTAATAAAACTTCGTCAAGTGCAGCTGCCTGAGCATTTGTCCTCGGAAAACCATCAAAAATAAAACCTAACGCTTCTTGTTTTTTGCTCACTTCAGAACGTAGCATTTCAATTGTCACAGAATCAGGTACCAACAAGCCTTGATCCATATAACCTTTTGCTAAAACTCCCAGTTCACTCTGCATTTTTATATTTGCACGGAAAATATCACCGGTAGATAAATGCACCAGATTATATTTTTCAATTAAGCGCTCAGATTGTGTTCCTTTTCCTGCTCCTGGAGGTCCAAACAATACAATGTTCAACATATTATTCTTCTTTTAATTGATATATTTCATTTAAATTTCTTCCCAATTCATCATAATCAAGGCCATAACCTACAACAAATTTATTGGGGATATCAAATCCAATATACTTGGGTAGCTGTTTCCCTAAAAACGCTTCCGGTTTAAAAAGTAGTGTGCAAACTTCAACTGAAGCTGGATTTTCACTTTTCAACAAGGAAATTACTTTATCGATTGTAATGCCTGTATCCACAATATCCTCTAAAATAACAACATGCTTACCCTTTAAATCTGTATTTAATCCAATTAATTCATCTACGCGACCACTCGATTGAGCACCAATATAAGAACTAACTTTTACAAATGATATTTGGATATTACCAGGGATTTCCTTTAATAAATCAGAGGCAAACATAAAAGCACCATTCAAAATAGCGATAAATAAGATTTCTTCTCCAAGATAATCTTTCTGAATTTCGGAAGACAGATTTTTAACCTTGTGTGCTATTTCATCCTTAGAAATAAAAGGACAAAAAACCTTATCGTGAATTTGGCGATCTAATTGCATTATGATTTTGCAAATTTACAATTTAAAGCCGGAAATGTAAAATTTTAGTAGTTTCCTTTGTAAGAAGTTCACTTCCCTTATCTTTGTTGCATGATTTCAAAATGGTATGGTAAAGATTTGCGCTTAGGAGTTCTTGGTGGCGGGCAACTCGGAAGAATGCTCATACAAGCAGCAAACGATTTGAATATTCATATACATTGCCTTGATCCAGATCCAAATGCGCCCTGTTCAGAAATAGCACATTCTTTTTCATGTGGCAGTCTAACAGATTTCAATACAGTACTTAATTTCGGAAGTGATAAACATCTAATTACTGTTGAAATTGAAAATGTAATCGTTGAAGCACTTGTAGAATTAGAAAAAAAAGGAGTTAAAGTATTTCCTCAATCAAATGTACTTAAATTAATACAAGACAAGGGTTTACAAAAAGAATTTTACAAAAAAAACAATATTCCAACTGCAGCCTTTGAACTAATTTCATCCAAAGCTGAATTACTGTTAAAAACCGATTTTCCCTTCGTTCATAAACTTCGAACAGGCGGTTATGATGGAAAAGGAGTGAAAATCATCTCGAATTTATCTGAAGCTGAGCAATCATTTGACGCACCTTCTATTATTGAAGAAAAAATCGACTTCCAAAAAGAATTATCTGTTTTGGTAGCCAGGAATGAAAAGGGAGAAATTAAAACTTTTCCACTAGTTGAATGTGAATTTAATCCAGAAGCAAATCTTGTTGAATTCTTGTTTTCACCAGCGGATGTAAGTCCTGAAATTGAGCTAAAAGTGAAAGAAATTGCTAGCCAACTTATAGAAAAACTCAACATGGTTGGCCTGTTAGCAGTTGAACTTTTCCTAACAAAATCAAATGAATTACTTGTAAATGAAATTGCACCAAGACCTCACAACAGCGGTCACCACACGATTGAATGTTGTACAACTTCCCAATTCTCTCAACACTTACGAGCTATTTTAAATCTCCCACTTGGCGATACATCCTTAATTCAAGCTGGAGCAATGATAAATCTTGTAGGCGAAAAAGAATTCAATGGACCTGTTATTTACGATGGCTTAGAAAATCTTTTGTCGATTCCTGGCGTTTTTCCGCATCTCTACGGAAAAGAAATATGCAAACCTTTCCGAAAAATGGGACATATTACTATCACCGGAAAGAACATAGATGAATTGAAAGCTAAAAGAGATAAAATCAAAGGATTGATTCGCGTAATTAGCCGCTAGTTTAACTGTAA
>RFSL01000116.1 GCA_009923965.1 Flavobacteriia bacterium
CAACTTTTAATTTATTGATTAACTTTAATGGACGTAAACTGCTTTAATCTTACGAAAAAAAAATGTTGCGATTATTAACTATTATTACTTTATTTTTTTCCTTTAAAATTTGTTACGGTCAAAGTGGTTCTTGTGGAATAGAAGCAAATGTTAGCATAATCAATAATTCCATTTGTGAACCTTGCAGCTATAATGGACCACCAATTCTTATTAACGAATTAATGATTTCTCCAAATACTGGCGATGGATCATTGTCTGGTCCTGCTGCTTCCGGCGGAAGAGGAGAATGGATTGAACTTTATAATCCTGATTTATGCGACTCAGTTGATATTTCGTGTTACTATTTAGGAAATTCTACCACTGAAGGAACTGGGGGTTTTAGGCTTCCGGCAGGTACAATTGTGCCTCCAAATGGATTTGCAATGATAAGAGGAGCGACTGCAGCACCTGTTCCAATTAATTTGTTATTGGCAAATGGCGGTAACGTAGTTGAAATTGTTGTTCCCCTTGACATTACTGACCTTGGTGTATGTTGTTCAGGAACAAGAGTTTGGTTTCCAAATGCTGGAGGTTGGTTTGCTTTTTATGATGCAAACGGAAATCCAATTGATGCTGTAAGTTGGGCGGGAAATGCTGCCTCCTTAGCCGGCAATCCTTGCCTTTCTAATTCAAATTCTTGTAATTCGACCTCTTCTCTTGCTAGTTACAATACAATACCGAGTAATCTAAAATTTTATGCTAGCCCTTTGAATGGATCCGATCATTTTGGACTCAGTATTCGTAGATTTCCGGATGGAGGAAATTGGCAGGGTGTTGGGAGTCCAACTTATGCTTTGTGCAACGATCCAAATAATTGCCTAACATCATCTTCAGTTGGATTTTGTAATGGACAAGGAACTGTAACTACTTCATCTGGAGTAGCTCCATTTACATATCAATGGAACGATGATTTAAATCAAACAACACAAACAGCAACAAATTTATGTGAGGGTTCTTACCAAGTTATTGTAACTGATTCGAATAATTGCTCAGACACTGTATTGGTCAACATAATTACAACACCTTTTAATCTGAGTACAAATATTCAACAACCTGGTTGCTTACAAAGTAATGGCTCTATTTCTATTGATCCCTATGATCCTAGTTATTCTTATATCTGGACGCCAAATGTATCTTCTTCAAATTCTGCGAGTAATCTTACTCAAGGAACCTATAACATTCTTATTTCTCAAGGTTTCTGTACTTTAGATACGACAATAGTTCTTCAAAATCCAGTTCCTTTTTCTACTTCAGTAAGTGTCAATCAAACAACTTGTGGGAATGATAATGGTGTAATCGTTTTTACGAATACTCCCTCTGGAAACTATACTTACCTTTGGACAAATGCTATTTCTACAACAAATAGTGCCTCGGGAATTACCCCAGGACAATATCAGATTTCTATTACTGACAACATTTGTATTTTTGATACCTCAATAGTAATTCAACCTAGTATTGGATTAAATTCAACTGCACAAATACTCAACTCAAGTTGTGAACAAAACAATGGAGCAATTAACCTAACTATTTCCCCTCCCGGCACCTACTCATTCTCTTGGAATCCGAACGTTAGTAGTTCAGCTAATGGAATTGACTTATTAGCAGGAACATATGCAATTTCTTATACAGATGGTTTATGTTCAAATGATACAATCATATCACTACTAACTACTCCATTGCCAACATTAATACAAAGCAGCTTTTCAAATCCAAACTGTGGTTTAGAAAATGGTAATATGCTTATAAATGGAGCAGTCGGTGGAACAGCGCCATACTCCTACTCTTTTAATGGCCTTCAAGTTCAAGAAAATGATTCAATCTTAAATATTGGAGTTGGAAACTATCCAATAACAGTTATTGATGGAAATGGCTGCTCCTATACTCAAACAAGTTCTTTTATTATGACTAGTGGGATTTCTAATATTTTTATTCCAAATGTGTTAACTGCAAATAATGATCTAACAAATGATTTATGGAAGATTCAAGCAAGTTGTATCGATAAAATGGAATGTCAGATATTAAATAGATGGGGAAATAAAATCTTTGAATTTAATAATTTAGATGCAGGATGGAATGGTAAAACAAGCGATGGATTTCAAGTTGAAGAGGGCGTTTATTTTTACAAGGTGACTTTCTATTACTTTGGAGATGATAAAGAGGAGAGCGTTTTTCATGGGCATATTACCGTAATTCGATAGAAATAAAGCAAGAAATAGTATTTCTATTGAATAAAAAAAGGCAAACCATAAGCCGGGTTCTGTAATCTTTGTTGAACGAATCAACTCAGTTGTCTATCATTTATCTAGTTCCAAACTCACGCTTGGAATCCATCAACCTACCCTCCGAGATTGGGCGAGCAACCCTCAAGCCTCGGTATATTTGGTCTTTCAGTTCGTAAGGTTTACCTTGCCTTTAACATCACTGCCAAAGCGGTGAGCTCTTACCTCACCTTTTCACCTTTTCCATTCAGCGAACTCAATGGTAGTTTTCCTTTCTGTGGCACTTTCTGTTCCCAATGGATTGATCCACTAAGACCTTCCCGTTAGGAAGTACGACGCTCTGTACTGCCCGGACTTTCCTCTCCCTATTATAAAAACAAGCAGCGATAGACTGATTTGCCTTTAGCAAAGGTAGGGAATTAAAGTTTTATGAATTTAATTTTCTTGCTAGTATTCTCTGAATTCAAAGAAATAAAATAGCTTCCGATTAGAAGTTCAGAGATATCAATTTCTAATTTATATAAATCAATGGCCTTTTTCTGTGAAATTAGTTTTCCAGTGATGTCGTAAATTTCATAATCGCTAATTGAAGAAGAGGATGTAATAGTTAGATTATTTTCTGCTGGATTTGGAACAAGGGAAAAATACAAGCCAAGTCCTTGATCGAATAAACCACTAACGGAATAAGAATCCTGGTAATCAATAGATTGAATTTGTTCAGAACCATTTGTAATTGAAGTAACTATTTTCAATAAAACATCTTTTTTGCTTTCTCCAATCCATTCGTATTCTACTGTTTGAATTGGGGGTGTACCAATCCATGTAGCTGGAAAACCAGGAATTACGCCTAAATAAATAGAGTCTATTTCATTAATTTGATGTTTTAACCTTAAGACATTGTAAGTTCCATTTGGTAAAATTAAAGAACCCCATCCGTCAACAACAGAAGAGCGTTGGCGGTGCTGTTTGAACTTAAAATCTGCAACTGGGTTAAAATCCACTAAGGTGTACCCCCTAGAATTATAAGTATCATTATAATCTAAAGGCAAACTATAGCGGGTTTCAATTGTGTCTGATTTAAAAGGTACAGCTTGAGAATTGACACTAAGAGAATAACCAATAGAAGAAATTTTACTAGAGGATGAATGAGTGTATGCATTCAAATCAGAGACAGAAACAGGTAGAAAAGTGCTTAAAAATTCAATGGGTAAATCAGTATTTTGGGTAAAATAACTTGCTTGATAATTCTGAGGCGCAAAAAAACCAAAAGTAGCTTGAACAAGTATAGAACCAAACCCAATAGGATTGAAGTTTTTAACATATTGGCCAGTTGATGTTAGCGAACTAAAATTCCAGGTGTTATTTGGTCCAGTAGTTGAGAAATCTATTCCTTGATCCATTGCTTGACTATAGCGCACCGTGTCATTTGGGTTGGCAAAATCTGTTTCCTGTAATGAAATCTGCCCAAAAGAAAAATTGAAATAGAATAAAAACAGAAAAAACTGAATAAAAGATTGAATACTATTTTTCATAAATATGAATTTAAGCAAATGTACAAAAGAATCAAAACAACTTAAAAATAAATACTTAGAATTAAGTGATTTACAATTCACTCTTTGATCTCTTTCTTTTTTTCTTTTTCAGGAACGGGATCATAACCATGACCGCCTCGAGGGTGACATGAAGCAATTCGTTTTAACCCTAAAAAAGTTCCTTTAATTGGCCCCCAAACTTTTAATGCTTCTATCATATAATGAGAGCAAGTTGGCGTATATCTACAAGAAGCTGGTAAAATTGGAGAAATAAACCATTGGTATATCTTCACCAAGAAAATAAGAGGAGAAATAAGGATGGT
>RFSL01000117.1 GCA_009923965.1 Flavobacteriia bacterium
TTCTCCAATCAAGAAAATTAAATCCCCTTTTTCTTTAAAATCCAAGGTCATTACCTTGTCTTTATCGGGAACAATTCCAATCATTCCAATAGTTGGAGTTGGGAAAACTGGAATTTCAACACCATTTTTAGATGTTTGATTATAGAAAGAAACATTACCACCCGTTACTGGAGTTCCAAATTTAAGGCAAGCAGCTGACATTCCTTTAATTGCTCCTACAAACTGCCAATATGATTCTGGATTATAGGGATTTCCAAAATTCAAGCAATTTGTAATTGCACTTGGAATTCCACCAGCACAAACAATATTCCGTGCAGCTTCTGAAACGGCAATCATCGTTCCTATTTCAGGATCGGCATTAACGTAGCGCGAATTACAATCAACTGTCATTGCTAACGCTTTATTCGTTCCTTTTATATTTACAACTCCTGCATCTGAAGGGCGATTAGTGGTCATATTCCGTGTGCCGACCATTGAGTCATATTGTTCGTAAACCCATCTTTTAGATGCGATATTTGGTAAACCAAGCATTGCAAAGCCAACTTCTTTTAAATTACTTGGCATTTCGATACTATCAATATTAAATTTCTTGAATTCTGAATAGTATGCAGGTTCAGAATATTCTCTTTTGTATTGCGGTGCCCCACCTCCTAAAACAAGAGATTCGGCAGGAACATCGCCAACTAATTCATCATTTGTGAAATAGCGAACACGACCTGTATCAGTAACAAAGCCAATTTCCTCGGCATGTAAATCCCATTTTGTAAATATATCTTTTACGATTTTCTCTTTACCTTTTTGAACAACTACAAGCATGCGTTCTTGAGATTCTGAAAGTAAAATTTCAAAGGGAAGCATATTTTCTTGTCTTGTTGGCACCTTATCTAAAAAAATATCCATTCCAACGTTTCCTGCGGCACTCATTTCGCAAGTTGAACAAGTAATTCCAGCGGCTCCCATATCTTGCATTCCAACAATAGCATCTGTCTCTGCTAATTCCATTGTAGCTTCAAGGAGTAATTTTTCCATAAAAGGGTCACCAACTTGTACTGATGGCAAATCATTTACGGAATCTTCTGTTATGTCCTTTGATGCAAATGCTGCACCTGCGATACCGTCTTTTCCAGTAGCAGACCCAACAATAAAAACTGGGTTTCCGGGACCTTTTGCAGTTGCAGAAATCATTTTTTTACTGTCAATTATTCCCGCTGAAAAAGCATTAACTAGTGGATTTGTATTATATGAATCATCAAAAAAGACCTCGCCACCAACGATTGGAATTCCAAATGCATTTCCGTAATCTCCAATTCCTTTAACAACTCCTTTGACCAACCATTTTGTTCTAGCATTTTCAATATTTCCAAAACGCAAAGAATTTAATTGCGCAATTGGTCGCGCTCCCATGGTAAAAATATCCCTATTGATGCCACCAACTCCAGTAGCAGCTCCTTGGTATGGTTCTAAAGCACTTGGGTGATTATGTGATTCAATTTTAAAAACGCAGCCTAATCCATCTCCTATATCTACCAAGCCAGCATTTTCCTCTCCAGCTTTAACCAGCATATGTGGACCATCTTTTGGAAGTGTTTTGAGCCAAAGAATAGAGTTTTTATAAGAACAATGCTCCGACCACATAACAGAATAAACAGCAGTCTCAGTAAAGTTAGGCGTTCTCCCTAAGACTTCTTTGATAAGTTCAAATTCATCCGTTCTGAGACCTAAATCTATTGCTTGTTCAATGCTTGCTTCTTTTTGCAAATTACTTTCCATGATCCAATTTTTCTTTGCAAAAATAGGTAAATTATATAGATTTTAGTTTTAAAAATAGCAAGAATAAGAGGTATTTTTTTAGAAAAGACAATCGAATAAGAAAAGCAGTTTAATTCCCTATTTTTTTATTAATTTTGACATCTAAATTGAACTTTATGAATTACGATATAATTGTTGTTGGTAGTGGACCCGGTGGATATGTAACTGCTATTCGGGCTTCTCAGTTGGGTTTTAAAACTGCGATTGTAGAGCGTGAATCTTTAGGTGGGATTTGCTTAAATTGGGGTTGTATACCAACGAAAGCATTATTAAAATCCGCAAATGTTTTTGAATACATTTCTCATGCATCCGATTATGGAATAACAGTAAATTCTTCTTCTGTAGATTTTAACGGAATGATAAAAAGAAGTCGTGATGTAGCGGATGGAATGAGCAATGGAATTCAATTTTTAATGAAAAAAAATAAAATTGACGTTCTTAAAGGAAATGGTGTGCTAAAAGCAGGAAGAAAAGTTGCTGTTTCAGATGAGAGTGGAAAGACTGTTGAATATACTGCGGATAAAGCATTAATTATTGCAACAGGATCTCGCTCAAGAGAATTACCAAATTTACCACAGGATGGAGAAAAAATAATTGGTTACCGACAAGCGATGACTTTGAAGACTCAACCAAAAAAACTTGTTATTGTTGGTTCTGGAGCAATTGGTGTTGAATTCGCTTATTTTTACAATGCTATTGGAACTGAGGTTACTGTTGTTGAGTATTTACCTAATATTGTTCCTGTAGAAGATGAAGATATCTCAAAGCAACTAGAAAAATGCTTTAAAAAAGCTGGAATTAATATAATGACGAATGCTTCTGTTGAATCAGTTGATACTAAGGGTAAAAATTGTATTGTATCAATAAAAACTGAAAAAGGCGAAGAAAAAATAGAATGTGATGTTGTTCTTTCTGCTGTCGGAATTCAAGCAAATATAGAGAATATTGGATTAGAAGAACTTGGAATTATAATTGACAAGGGTCGAATTCTTGTAAACGATTATTATCAAACAAATTTACCAGGTTATTATGCAATTGGCGATATTGTTCCAGGACCTGCATTAGCGCATGTTGCTTCAGCAGAAGGAATTATTTGTGTTGAGAAATTAGCTGGACATCATCCTGAGCCATTAAATTATGGAAATATTCCAGGTTGTACTTATTGTTCACCGGAAATTGCATCTGTTGGCATGACAGAGAAAGCTGCAAAAGAAGCAGGATATGAGGTGAAAATTGGAAAGTTTCCATTCTCTGCCTCAGGAAAGGCAAGTGCAGCCGGAGCAAAAGATGGTTTTGTAAAATTGATTTTTGATGCAAAATATGGCGAACTTTTAGGTGGGCACATGATTGGCGCTAATGTTACAGAAATGGTTGCTGAATTAGTTGCTGTTCGTAAATTGGAAATTACAGGCGAAGCATTGATTAAAACTGTTCATCCACATCCAACAATGTCAGAAGCGATTATGGAGGCTGCTGCTCAAGCTTACGGAGAAGTTATTCATTTGTAATCCTATTTCTAAACTTAATTTATAAGTTTTTCTTAGTCATAAGAAATTACATTTTAACAAAAGGCAAGGTCATACTTCTATCTTTTTGTTTTGCCTGAACATAATACATTCCTTGCTTAAAATCTTGAAGATTAATTACAATATTTGAGATTATTTCTTTCGAAGTTATACTTCGTTTCTCTAAAACACTTCCATTGAGATTATAGATAATAAATTCAGTTTTTTCATCAAATGTTAAAGGGTTTTCAATAGTCAAAGTAATCGATGAAGATGCAGGATTTGGAAATAAACTAACAAAGTGATCAGTATTATCATCTTCTTGATCTACAGAAGCAGTGCATGAAATAAATTGAGTCCCAGGAGAACCGCCAAGGCAACCCACAAACCAAGAAAGACCACTGTTTTGGTCTAAGTAACCATTATAGAAATTGTATTCATTTGTGAAGTTAAGTTCTGAGGGGATAGCCGACCAAGGAGAAAGTGTGTCATAAGTAAAACTATTTATTAAGGTTTCGGTATTGTCATAAATTCGAATACCATCATCTGAGGAAAGACCAAAATTAAATTGCCCTATAAAATTAGATACAAGTGGATGATGAAGTGAGAACAATGAAAGGTTGTTTGAAATGACAATAAATGAATTAGGAGCAATACTTACAGATGGAAAAATGTATTCATTGTTATTTTTTGAATCTTTAAAAACGTATGAATTCAGGTTGATTGTAGCTGTTGTATTATTGTATAATTCAATCCAATCTCCTGCATTATTACTAGGATTACTGTTGTTGTAATT